>CALMBS010000256.1 GCA_937860285.1 uncultured Chloroflexota bacterium | reverse complement strand
GCGGCATGCCCATGTGGGCCCAGACCTACAACAGCGGGCGCGGCTACTACCGGGAAGAAACCCGGTCGCGCAGCGGCGAGGTATGCCCGGCCGAGGGGGCCTCCATGCCCTGCCACGTCCCGGAAGGCCAGATCGGGAAGATAGTCGAGGCCATAGAGCTGGGGCCGAAGTGGCTGGAAGAGGTCCTGGCCATCATCAGCCTTCGGGACCAGGTGCAGAAGATCCGGGAAGAAAGAGGCAAGGTCCAGGAGAAGCTGAGGAGGATGGCCAAAGCCTACATGGACGGGCTCTTCCCCGACGATGAGTACCACCGCCAGAAGAGGCTGCTGGAGATGGAGCTGGAGGGCCTGCTGGTCCCCGAGGCCAATGCCGCCGAGGAGGCCGGGAAGCTGGTCAAGGACCTGCCCAACCTCTGGGCCGGGGCCAACCTGACGGAGCGCCACAAGCTCCTCATGAGCATGCTGGATGCCATCTACGTCGATGCCAGGGATGAGAAGCGCATCGTGGCCGTCAAGCCCAAGCCGGCCTTCCGGCCGGTATTCCAGGTGGCCACCACCAAAGAGGGATCCGGGGTCGAGCTACTGACAAGCGAGCCTCCGGAGTCACCCCCGGAGGCTCGGCCGTGTTTCTGGTGGAGACGGGGGAGAGTCGAACTCCCCGTCCAGAAGAACTTGCCCAGGACCTGCTACAGGCTTAGTTGATTACTGTGTCTCACCCGAGCCGGCTTCAATCAACGGAGATCCGGCCGGGCCAGTCGATTTTCCTTTGACTGTCCTGATCGACGTCGGACAGCCGCACCCCGACATTTCGTCGTCCGTCCCTGACCCATCGGGGTGAGGTCAGAGTGGACGGCAGCCGTTGTTAGGCGGCTACGAGAACAGGCTCTTTTTCGCCAGTTACTTGTTTGCCACTGGATTTGTGAGGGTAGTGGCACCTCAGCCTGCAATCCTGGCGCGCCTTCTCCTGTCGAAGCCACGCGTCCCCACGGTCAATGTAACCGGCGTGTTTTTAAGGAGCGCTCTATTTCCCGGTCGGTCTGGCGGCGGGCCAGCGCCTCCCGCTTGTCATACATCCTCTTGCCCCGGCCCAGGCCCAGCTCCACCTTGGCCAGGCCCTTCTTCAGATATAGTCGCATTGGGACCAGGGTAAACCTCTTCTGACTGGCCTTGGCCGCCAGCTCCCGGATCTCGCCGCGGTGGGCCAGCAGCTTGCGCGGCCGGGTGGGCTCGTGGTTGTACCGGTTGCCGGCATCGTACTGGGAGATGTGGGCGTTGAACAGCCACAGCTCGCCCTCCTGGATGGCGGCATAGGACTGGGCGATGTTTGCCTTGCCCTCCCGCAGCGACTTGATCTCGGTCCCCTGGAGGACGATGCCAGTCTCCAGCGTCTCCTCGATATCATAGTCGTGGCGGGCCTTCCGGTTCATGGCCAGCGTCTTGCTCTCGGTGCCCATCTCTGCCTCAGCCTGATTATAGCACAGCCCACGCTTGGATGGCCGTTGGCGGCGCCCGCTTGGGGGGCAGAGGTGGCCCGGGTCACGACGCGGGATCGTGCCGCGAACCGCTTGTTGTTCGCGAAGCGGCTGCCCTATAATCGGGCTGAAGGGGACCCAATGCCGGCGTTTCGTGCGGGCTGCGTTCTGCTGCTAATGGGCCTGTTGGTGCTGGCCGGCTGGCCTGGTCTGGCCGGCGGGCAGCAGGACGGGGCGGTGGTGGTCCTCCGGGTCGACGGCACCGTCAATCCGGCGCTGGTCCGCTACATTGACCGGGGCATCGGCGTGGCGGAAAAGGACGGCGCGGCGGCCTGTGTCATCGTCTTGAGCACCCCCGGCGGCCTTCTGTCGTCGACGGAGGACATCGTCCGGCGCATCTCCGATTCCGCCATTCCCGTCGTGGTCTACGTGCCCCGGGGGTCGTGGGCGGCCTCGGCCGGGGCGTTCATCGTCCTGGCGGGGGACGTGGCCGCCATGGCGCCCGGCAGCGTTATCGGGGCCTCAACCCCGATCGCCGGCGGCGGCAGCCAGCTCTCGGACGACGAGAGGGCCAAGGCGGTGAACCTGGCCAGCCAGTGGATGGGTGCCATTGCGGCGGACCACGGGCGGAATGAGGCCGCCGCCATGGCGGCGGTGGAGCAGGCCGCCTCCTTCACCCCCGACGAGGCCCGGGGTTTGGCGCCGCTGTTCCCGAACAATCAGGGGTACCTGGGCGTGGAGCGGCTGGACCCGCCGCTGATCGATGACGCGGGCGCGGACGGCATTGAGGATCTGGTGGCGCGGCTGGAGTCCGGCATCGTCCTGGCCAGCGGAGAGCCGTTCAGCATTCCCCCGGGCGGCAGGATCAGCTACGTGGACGCCACGGCGATCGAGGGCTTTCTGCTGGCCATCAGCGATCCCACCATAGCCTACCTGCTGGTCAGCATTGGCATGCTGGGGGTGCTGGTGGAGATGCTGCACCCCGGGGTGGTGCTGCCGGGGGTGCTGGGTGTCATATGCCTCCTGCTGGGGGTATACTCGGTGGGGGT
>CALMBS010000255.1 GCA_937860285.1 uncultured Chloroflexota bacterium | reverse complement strand
TCTACAGGTGTCACAACCACGAAGTCATTACCCTTCTTCAGATCCGCTATCTTGTCCCATAACCCGTGAACGATGAACATGTCTCCCGCGGTTACCTCAACGTTGGAGAGGTCCCCCTTCACCTTCTCCCCCTTGTGATATAGCACGACCGGTTCGACCCCGTAGCGTCGGCGCAGGCCGAATTTCTTGACGGTCTGCCCGGCTATCCCGGAGCGGGGCGGAACAACCACTTCGGCAAATCCGGCGTTGGCTGTGTCATCCAGCGATTCGAGGCTCCCCGGCTTCTCCGTCGGGGTCAGGCCGTACGCGGAAGCGAAATCCCCGATGTTGGATTCGTCGCCCAGGAGGGCTATCGTCTGACCGGCCTCGAACCTGGTCTCGCGCCAGGGGGCATACTCGGGGGACTTGCCGCCGGCTACGGCCAGGATATGGAGACTGTGCCTGTCCCAGATGCCCGTCTCCTCCAGGGTCTGGCCGACCATCGGGCTGCCCGCGCCTATGGCGTAGTGCCGGATACTTGAGGACAGGCTCCAGTCTTCGACCAGCCGGGTCTGCAACAGGTCATGGTCATCCACGGGCTTGTAGCGAGGCAGAACGAATCTGCCGAGGAAGAAGAAGAACACCAGGCACGAAACCAGGAGGGACAGCCCCACCGGCGTCACGGCGAAGAGCCGGTATGGTTCCAGTGAAGACCGGATCAGGAAGTCGTTGACCAGCATCAGGGGGCCCGAGCCGATCATGGTCAGGGTGCCGCTCAGGATAATGGTGAAGCCGATGGGCATGATCAGACTGGAGGGCGGCATCTTCCTGCGGCGGGCGATGTTCAGGATGGCGGGCAGAAACAGCACCGCCGATCCTATGTTCTGGATGAAGCCGGACATCAGCCCTACCCCGGCCGACACCACCGCCACGATCCTGCGCTGGCTGTGGCCGGCGTACTTCGATGCCAGGCGGGCAAAGCCCGCCATCACACCCGTTCGAGCGGCGCCTCTTCCCAGGATCATGACGGCGATGACCGTGATGACGGCGTTGGAGGAGAAGCCGGAGAGCGCCTCCAGCGGCTCAAGAACGCCAGTCCAGGCCAGCGCCAGCATGCAGAGGATGGCCACGATGTCTATGCGCAGCTTGTCCACGATCAGCAGGATGGCGGTTACGGCCAGTATGGACAGGACTATTATGATTTCCCTATCCATCAATCCACCTTGCCTGCCTTACGCTTCGTTCTGCCGCTGGGTCATTTCGCCCGGCCCTGCGTGTGCCCTGACAGTCAGCCAGGCCGCGGTTCATCGCTTGCCGACGACCGCGATGTAGACCGTGAACTCCTCATCACCGTCAACCCCCAGCAGCCGGTCGCAGGCCGCCTGATCGTAGGCCGCGATAGCGCAGGTCCCGGCGCCAAGGGCAGTGCAGGCCAGGTACAGGTTCTGGCCCACGTGCCCGGCGTCGATGGCAATGACCTTGTGGGCCGCGAGATCATAGCGCCATTCCATGCGTGCGGGGATGGTGGTCCAGAAGAACGTGACGGCGGCAGCGGCCACGAACCTCTGCCCCAAACACGCATCGGCCGCCCTCCAGCCGATCCGGCTGTCGAGATACACCTCGGCCAGTTGGCCATCAAACGGCAGGTAACGATACAGGCCGGAAGGCAGGCCTTCTACTCTGCCTGCAGCCACGTAGGTCTCAAGTGCATGCCGTGCTCCCGCTGAAGGGACGTTGCGCAGCGCGGAAACCGGGCTCAGTACCCGGCGGACTCCCTGGGTGGCCCAGAGCAGGGCCGCCAGCTCCTCGAGGGTGAGCCCCTCTGACGAGTAGGACCGGACGCTTTCCCGTCGGGTGATGGCCTCGGCCACCCCCATGGAACAGAGCCGGGCCATGGACGCGGCGCCATCCGGTAGATCGGTGCGTGGGGCACGCGGCGGACAGGGCTTCTGGAGAGGTGGCGCGGGCAACTGCCGGCTCTGCT
>CALMBS010000254.1 GCA_937860285.1 uncultured Chloroflexota bacterium | reverse complement strand
GGTCCATGCCCGTGAGGGCGTCGACGACAGCCTCCACCGCCATGGTGATGCTGTCTTCGTCAACGTTGGCGATGGCCTTCTCGCCCCGCCCCGCTGACTTCCCCCAGACCTGGCCGAGCACATCCCGGCTCATTCTGAACATGGGAATGTAGGCACCATAAGAGACAATTCCTACCATACTACTGCTCCTTTGCTCCTTTCCGGGGTTTCGTAATCCAGAATGCAGAAGAGGTTGCCGTTGGGACCTGTAACTGATGAGAAACTGCTGGGCTGCCGTTTCACTGGAATTATGCTCGACGCGGGTACAAAGTCCAGTCTCATGCCAGTCTCTCTTATGATAAGGTAGCGCGTGAGGGCGTGTCAATTTGAGCATGTCTGGCCGCGGACACGCGTGATACAATATGTCCCATGGGGAACAGGGCCACGACAGGGGCTGCCGCCGCCCGCTACACCCCCGAAGAGGTATGGGAAGCCGATGGTGGCATCCTGACCCTCGGTGAGGACGAGCTGCGGGCGCTGGTCTCGGAGGCCCTCTCCAGGGTGCCCAGGAGAGTGGCCGACCGGGTCTTTGCCGGCTGCATTTTCATCATGGCCAAGTTCGAGTGGGGTGCAGCCACCTACATCCCCCGGGAGCTGCTGGAAGGCAAGTGCGCCATCGCCCTGTCCGAGAAGCTGATGGACGAGGACAGGGAGAGCGCCATACGCACCATCCTGCATGAGGTGGCCCACTTCCACCTCAGGCACGTGCCGCCCGGACTGGCCTCGGACCCGGGTGAGGCCTGCGACTGCCGGCAGGAGAGGGAGGCCGAAGCCCAGGTTGACCGTTGGCTTAAGCCGCCCGTCGCGGCGCGGCGGGCGCAGCGGCGCCGGTAACGCCTCTCCTCCAGCATGTCCTTTCTTCCACCACTGAAACGAGCTATCATGTAGACGTTTGCCCGAGAGAGACTGCCTGGAGGGACCGCGCATGTACAGAGACGCATCGAGACCCATCGAACAGCGCATTGATGACCTGGTAACCCGCATGACCCTGGAGGAGAAGGTGGCGCAGCTCTGCGGCTGCTGGCACTTCGATCTCCTGGGTCCGTCGGGGTACGAGCCCGAGCGGATGAAGGCCAAGCTGTCTCACGGCATGGGCCAGATATCGCGCCTGGCCGGCATGAGCCCCGAGCCGCCGGCCGGGACCGCGCGCGCGGTGAACACCATACAGCACTTTCTGGTGGAGAACACGCGCCTGGGCCTCCCAGCCATATTCCACGAGGAATGCCTCTGCGGATACCAGGCCCGCCAGGGCACCGTCTTCCCGCAGGCCATCGGCCTGGCGGCCACCTGGGACCCGGAGCTGGTACGGAGAATGACCGACGCCATACGGCTGGAGATGGTGGCGGCCGGCGCCCGCCAGGGGCTGGCGCCGGTGCTGGACATCACCCGCGATCCCCGCTGGGGCCGCACTGAGGAGACCTTCGGTGAGGACCCCTACCTGGCCTCCGTCATGGGAAAGGCCTACGTTCAGGGCCTCCAGGGCGACAGCCTCACTGATGGCGTCATAGCCACCGCCAAGCACTTCATAGGCTACGGCGCCTCAGAGGGGGGCCTGAACTGGGCCCCGGCGCACATACCCCCCCGGGAGCTGCGCGAGGTCTTCGCCCGGCCGTTCGAAACGGCGATACGCGAGGCCGGGCTGGCCTCGGTCATGAACGCCTACAACGAGCTGGACGGCATTCCCTGCACCGTCTCCCGGGAGATCCTCACGGACTTCCTGCGCGGGCAGCTCGGCTTCCGGGGACTGTTGGTCTCCGACTATATGGCCATAGAGAGCGCCAGCCACTATCACCGCATCTCGCGCGACTTCATGGAGGCGGGGGTCCAGGCCATCCGGGCCGGAATGGACGTGGAGCTGCCCTCCGCCACCGCTTATTCGTTCCTGGTGGCCGCGGTCCGGAAGGGGTTGGTGGATGTACCGACCGTCGACGCTTCGGTGCGGAGAGTGCTGGAGGCCAAGCTCAGGCTGGGCCTCTTCGAGAAGCCCTACGTCGACACGGGCAGGATACCGGAGGCCTTCGGCCGGCCCGAGGCCGGGGAGGTGTCGCACCGCCTGGCCGTGGAGTCCATGACCCTGCTCCAGAACCGGGATGGGCTCCTCCCCTTGGGCCCGGAGACGAAATCCATCGCCGTCATCGGCCCCCTCGCGGACAGCATCCGCTGCCTGCTGGGGGACTACACCTTCGTCAGCTTCACCGAAGGAGTGGTCGGCACCTTCCAGTCCATGGCCAAGGAAGCCGGCATTGACCCGGTCGAGCTGGGCGGCTTCGTGGGCCACCACGCCACCGCCTTCAGCGATTTCCTGGAGCCGACGGACGAGGAGGCCATGGCCCGGGACAACTACACCATGCCCAGCATCCTCGACGGGATCAGGTCACTGTTGGGCAGCGAGGCGACGGTCACCTACGCCCGGGGCTGCGACCTGACGGGCGGCGACCGCGGCGGGATCCAGCAGGCGGTCGATGCCGCCAGACGCTCCGACGTCGCCATCCTGGTCCTGGGAGGCAAGTCCGGCCTGGACGGGACCTGCACCTGCGGGGAGACCAGGGATAGCGCCACCCTGGAGCTGCCCGGCATCCAGCAGGAGCTCCTGGAGGCGGTGCACGCCACCGGCAAGCCGGTGGTCCTGGTCCTGGTCACCGGCCGCCCGCTGGCCATCGCCTGGGCCGCCAAGAACATCGGGGCCATTCTCCTGGCCTGGCTTCCGGGCCAGGAAGGGGGGCGGGCCGTGGCCAACGTGCTGTTCGGCCGGGCGGTGCCGGGCGGCCGCCTGCCGATGTCCGTGCCCCGCAGCGTGGGACAGGTGCCCATCTACCACTACCACAAGCCGTCCGGCGGCCGCTCCCAGTTCTCCGGCCACTACGTCGACCTCCCCGCCACCCCGCTCTTTCCGTTCGGCTTCGGCTTGAGCTACACCACCTTCGAGTACGGCCACCTCCGGATCAGCCCCGAGGACGTGGAGAGCGGGGGGACAGTGCACATTTCGTGCAACGTCAGGAACGCCGGCCGGATGGCTGGCGACGAGGTGGTCCAGCTGTACGTTCACGACAGGGAAGCGGAAATCACCCGCCCGGTCGAGGAGCTGGCCGGCTTCTGCCGGGTGCACCTGCGTCCCGGAGAATCACGGACAGTGTCCTTCTCCCTCAAGACGGCCCAGCTGGCTTTCCATAACGCCGCCATGGAGCTCGTTGTCGAGCCGGGCAACATCGACGTCATGATCGGCGCTTCAAGCGAGGACATCCGCCTGATGGGCGAGTTCCGAATAACCGGAGGCGTGCTCCGGGTAGATGGGGCCCGCCCCCTCACGTCAGAGGCGAGGCACCACGCAGCCGGCTGAGGCCGGACCCGCACCTCTCCCAGCCTGTCCCGGGCATCCCCGCCAGCCGGTCCGGGGCGAGTGAGTATCTTGTGACCGCCCCGGAGCAGGCGGAGACACAGGCGTGAGTGCCGCCCAATATACTCTTCCTTAATCAGCAGAGGAGATCAGGGCGCGCAGCCCGTGAGGCTCTCCCAAGGAGACACGCCAGTTGACCATGGTGCGTGACTTCTCCGCGTCGGGCGGCGAGGTCAAGGCCGAGGTCCACGACTGCCTGAAGGCGGTGCTGAACACCGCCCGGGACGGCATGGCCCTGATCGATGCCGGCGGCAGCGTCATCGCCGTGAACAGCGCTGCGGTGCGGCTCTCGGGCTACCCGGAAGAGGACCTCGTCGGCCGGTCCTTCGAGGTGCTGCGCATGTTCCCGCTGAGCGCCCTGGCCGGCATAGAGCACCACTTCAAAGGCACGCTGTCTGGCCTGGAGCTGCCGCCCTTCGAGGCGGAGATCTGCACCCGCTCGGGGGACAGGGTCAGGTCCGAGATACAGCTCAGCCCGTGGCGAACTGACGGCAGGGTGGCCGGAGTGATCGCGGTCATCAGGGAGATCGACAGCGGCCGCGGCCTGCTGAGCGCGACAGCCGCCAGCGGACGGGAGGACCGGTTCCGGGCCCTGGTGGAAACCACCAGCGACATCATATGGGAGTTCAACTGCAAGGCCGTCTACACGTACGTCAGCCCCCAAGTGCAGGACGCGCTGGGCTACACTCCCGAAGAGGTGCTGGGCAAGACACCCTTCGACTTCATGCCGTTGTCGGAGGCGCGGCGCGTGATGAAGGTCATCACCGACGCCGTCTCCTCGCTGCAGCCGATCACGGGAGTGGAGACGGCCAACCTGCACCGGAACGGCCAGACCGTGTACCTGGAAACCAGCGGACTCCCCTTCCGCGATGCCAGCGGCACGCCGTGCGGCTATCGCGGCGTCCACCGCGACGTGACCCGCCGCCGGGCCGCGGACCAGCAGGTCCACCAGACCATCAAGAAGCTGGAGTCCACCGTTGAAAGCGTGATCGAGGCCATCTCGCTGACCGTGGAGATGAGAGACCAGTACACCGCCGGGCACCAGAAGAGAGTCAACCAGCTGGCCTGTGCCATCGCCCGGGAGATGCACCTGCCCATAGACCGGGTCCAGGTCATCCGCGTCGCCGGCCTGCTGCACGACTTCGGCAAGATATTCGTGCCCACCGAGATACTCATCAAGCCGGGGAGGCTGAACGACCTGGAGTTCTCTCTGATCAGGTCACATCCGCAGTCGGGATACAACGTGCTCAAGAGCATCGAGTTCCCCTGGCCGATCGCCGACATCGTGGTCCAGCACCACGAGAGACTGGACGGCTCGGGCTACCCCGCACGCCTCCGCGGAGACGAGATCGGACCGGAAGCACGGATTCTGGCAGCTCTGA
>CALMBS010000253.1 GCA_937860285.1 uncultured Chloroflexota bacterium | reverse complement strand
CTGGCGCGGCGGCCGGCCCGGAATCGCTGGCCTCGCTTGGGGCCGCTCCCCTGCCGGCGCTCTCACCGGGCGCCGGCGCGGCGCCCTGGCCGGCGCCCCGCCCCCGCTCTGGTCCCGTGTCCGCAGCCATATGCCCGCTCTGCCTTTCGGGACATAGTACCACAACGAGCCCATATTGTCTGTCGTTTTGTGCTGGGGCGGCCGTGTCGCGCCGGCATTGGTCTTTTGTCGATACTGACGCGTTGCGTCATTTGGTGGTGTTACCGTGGGCGGCCAGGTCCCACAGGCGCTTCAGGTTGTCGTCAATCCGCTGTCTCAGGAGGATGTCCTGGTCATCGTCGCCTCCGATTTCGGTAACACCCATGTTGAGGCAACGGTTCCCGTTGACGCAGAAACCATGGTGCAACTGCTGTGCCTCCGGTTTCGGTAACACCGGTTTTGAGGCAATGCGTCAGTTTGCGGCAAAAAGGATAGTCCTGCCCCGGACGGGCGAGCCCGGCCCGGACTCGCCTGCGGCCCGGCCCGAGCCCGGCCGGCCCGGGCTGCTATACTGTGGCTGCAGGTGCGGTCATGAGCGACGACAGGCCGGGGAGAAGGGAGAGGGCCACCGCCGTGGTGCTGAGGGGCGGGTCCGTCCTCCTGGTCCGGGAGGCCGGAGTGCCCTACTACTCGCTGCCGGGCGGCGGGGTGCACGAGGGCGAGTCCGCGGCCGCGGCGGCCGCGCGGGAGGTCCGCGAGGAGCTGGGACTGGCGGCGCTCAGGGTGGAGCGCCTGGAGGAATGCGATCATGCCGGCTTCATGAACGACCACCGCGTGTGCCTGGTTGAGGCCTCCCCCGGAGAGCCGCGCCTCGCCGGGCACGAGCTGGACGGGTTCTGCTGGTGGGACCGGACGGAGCCCTTGGCGCTGCACCCTCACGTGACCGCCATCCTCTCCAATATGGCCAGGGCGGGCCGGATGGGGCCATGATGCTGTATCGTCTTAGTCGGTAGGGGTCAGGTGCGGTTGACACCGCGGGCCCGCGCGGGCAACAATAGGCCCATGTACGTCGTCGCCTTCAATGGCAGCCCGCGCCGGGATGGCTCCACGGCCATCCTCCTCCAGAAGGCCCTGGAGGGCGCGGCCTCGCGCGGCGCGGAAACGGAGCTGCTGCATCTGGTCGACATCCCCATGAGCGGCTGCCTGGCCTGCTACTCGTGCAAGAAGCGCGGCGGCCCGAGCTTCGGGAAGTGCGTGCAGGCCGACGGCATGGCCGGCCTCTACGCCCGGATGGAGCGCGCCCAGGGCATCCTCCTGGGGTCGCCCATCTACTTCGGGGCCATCACCGCCGCGACCAAAGCCTTCCTGGAGCGCCTCTTTCCCTACTTCCACTACGGGGGCGCCCCGTCAAGCTTCCCCCGGAAGGCGCGGGTGGGTTTCATAGTCACCTCGGGCGCCGATGCGGAGCAGCTGGAGAAGGCCTTCCGGCAGCACATGGAGCTCTGCCGGATGATCCTGCAGCGCGTGCTGGGGCCGGCGGAGCTGCTGACCAGCACCGACACCCTGCACGTCGAGGACTACTCCGATAGCGTGGCCGAGGCCCTGGAGCCCCTGGTCCCGCGGAAGCTGGAGCACCGGCGGACAGTGTTCCCGGAGGACTGCCGCCGGGCCTTCGATATGGGGGCCGGGCTGGCTGGGGACTCACCACCGGGCTGAACGCCAGCCCGCTCTCCGGGTCCCTGTCGGCTATCTGGGGAGGTGTTGGCCATGGTCAAAGGCATAGCGCTGCTCAAGCGAAAGCCCGGCCCTTCCCGACCCCCGGGGAGGGGGATTTCGGCTGCGTCACCGAGCAGTGGTTCGACAGCATGGACGGCTTCCGGGAGATGGCGGACGCCATGTCCGGAGACGCGGGCCGGGCCATACGGGCGGACGAGAGGACCTTCCTCGACCGAACGAAAACCGTGTACTCCATCGTCGAAGAAGCGTCGTAGGCAGTCTCGACGGGGCGGGGAGAAGGGGTGGCGCCGGCGCGCTGGTCAATCTACAGCGACTCGACGAACTCCTTGGCCTCTTTCAGGCTGGCGCCCGTCTCGGCGATGAAGGCCCGCATGGCCTCCTTCTTGTCGCCCTTTCTGACCATCTCCAGGACCCTGGGTGACGCCTCCCGGCGCGGCGCCGCCTCCACGGGGATCCCCATCCTTCTCTGTATGAAGGCCATCTGTGATTCCAGCCTGTCCAGGCGGGCCTTCATGGCCTCGATCTCGCTGCTCATGTCCGACACCTCAAATTCCCCCTTTGCCGTCGTTGGCCGTCCGCGGCCGCGGACACCAGCTTAGCCCGCCCCCGGGCGCCGGGCAACCCCGGGCGGATCCTCCCTGTGATAAAATAAGGGCCGGAGGGGCACATTGCGAGACGGGTACGACGATGCCGGGGAACTGATGGTGCAGCTGGCCCGGAAGGCAGGCTCCTTTCTGCTGGAGCACTTCGCGGGGGATGCCGACCTGCTGCCGCAGCGGACCACGGCCAAGGACGCCGCCACCGAGTACGACAAGATGTCCGACGCGCTGATCATCAGCGGGATACGGAACGTGTTCGGGAGCCACTCCATCCTCACCGAGGAGAGCGGCCTGCTGGAGGGCGACCCGGACTGGCTGTGGATCGTGGACTCCCTGGATGGGACCGGCGACTACGCCAACTGGAACCCGCTGTTCTCGGTGGGCCTGGCCCTGATGCACCGGGGCGAGCTGGTCCTGGGGGTGGTGAACGCGCCGGCCATCGGCGAGTTCTACATGGCCCGGCGGGGTGGGGGCGCCTATCTCAACGACAAGAGGATCCAGGTCTCGAACGCCGCCGACCTGGGGCAGAGCTACCTGTTCTACTGCGAGGGCGGGGAGAAGGACCGGGGGAGGACCGGGAAGGCCCTGGCGGCGGTCTATCCCAGGGTGATGGACGTCCGCAAGCTGGGGTCGGCGGGGCTGGAGACGGCGTGGGTGGCGGCGGGCAAGGGCGAGGCGTACTTCACCTTCAAGATCGAGCCGTGGGACGTGGCCGCCGGCGTGCTGCTGGTGGAGGAGGCGGGGGGCAAGGTGACGAACCTGGCGGGCGGGCCGTGGGCCCCGGAGATGGCGGACCTGCTCTTCTCGAACGGGCAGGACCTGCACCGGCAGCTCCTGGGCCTGCTGGGCGAGGCCTGACGCAGCGCGCCCGCTGCCCCGGAGGCGAGGGTCGCGGGGCTCCTAGCTGCAGGGTTCCTGCAGGGTCCGCGGGGCGGCGAGGCGGTCGGCGATGCTCTTCTTCAGCTGGGCCAGTCCCGAGATCGTCCAGTTGACGATGGCGAACGGCATTCCCATGAACAGCAGCAGAGCGATCTCCCAGTCCATGCGGCTCCTCCCTTCTCTCCCGGCCATGTAACGGGATTGTAACAACGCGCCCGGCCCGCGCCTATCCGCAAATCCCCGTAGTTCCAGCCTGCGCCGGCCCCGCGACGGGGCCGGCGCGGCTACGTAGCCCGGCCGGCGCGGATC
>CALMBS010000252.1 GCA_937860285.1 uncultured Chloroflexota bacterium | reverse complement strand
GTCGTCAAAACCCCGACACCGGACCCCGGGGCTGGTGGAGCGCCGCGCGGCGCTTACGCCCTGAGGCTATCATCGCTGCCGCCGCCGGTCAAGCAGGGGCCGAAACAGTCGCATGGCCCCTTTCCGGGATGGACCAGTGCGCCGGCCATGGTAGAATTGTGGGGCCGGAGCCTGACAGATGGGCCCCCTGTCTCCGTTTCGCTTACACCAGGTTCAGGGGTTCGCTGACAGATATCGGCGGGGACCGGCACTATGATGAACGTGGTTGTTCCCGGCCCAGCCGGGAACAACCACCCCGCGCGGGAGCGCGGGACTCCAGGAGGACAGATGATCGCAGACAGATTCAGACTGGACGGCAAGGTAGCCATCGTGACCGGCTCCGGCCGGGGCATCGGCCAGTGCGTCGGCCTCACCTTCGCCGAGGCGGGGGCGAGGGTCGTCTTCGCCGCGAGAACCGAGGAGGACCTCAAGGCCAACGTGGAGAAAGCCAAAGCCCTGGGCGCGGAGTGCCTCGCTGTGAGATGTGACGTCCTGGACGACGCCCAGCTGGAGATGCTGGCGGCCAGGACCGTCGAGGCCTTCGGCCGGATCGATATCATCGTCAACAACGCCGGGGGCACCGGGCCCAACGAGATCGCCAGGACCAAGAGGGCCTTCCTGCTGAGGTCCTTCGACTTCAACGTCGCCAGCGCCTTCACCTTCACCCGGATATGCCTGCCGCACCTCCAGAAGAGCCGGGGGTGCGTCATCAACATCAGCTCGGCGGCCGGGCGCCTGGTGCAGCCGAGCTTCACCGTGTACGGCACCATGAAGGCCGCCCTGGACCACCTGACGCGGCTGATGGCCGCCGACCTGGCGCCCGATGTCAGGGTCAATGCCGTGGCCCCCGGGTCCACCATGACCGATGCCCTGAAGGGGTTCCTGGAGCCCGGGCTGCGGCAGAAGATGGCTGACCTGACGCCGATGAAGGCTTTGGGCGAGCCAGAGGACATCGCGATGGCGGCCCTGTACCTGGCCTCACCGGCGGCGCGGTGGGTCACCGGCAAGATACTGCAGGTGGACGGGGGCATGGAAACCAGCAACGTGCCCAGACAGTAACCACCGGGAGGTATGTGATGGGTAGTGACAGCAGCCCCGGCCAGCCGATCCTGAGGCTGGAGGACATCCACCTCGCCTTCGGCGGTGTGAAGGCCATAAACGGCGTGACCGGCGAGGTCCACCAGAACGAGATAGTCGGCATCATCGGGCCCAACGGTGCCGGGAAGACCTCCACTCTGAACTGCATCAACGGCTTCTACCGCATTCAGAAGGG
>CALMBS010000251.1 GCA_937860285.1 uncultured Chloroflexota bacterium | reverse complement strand
CGTGAAGATTTTCAACACGCTGACAGCACAGGAAGAGGAGTTCGTGCCGCAGGGCGACGTGGTCAAGATGTACGTCTGCGGGGTCACCCCCTACGCGGAGTGCCACCTGGGCCACGCCCTGAGCTACATCGTCTTTGACATGGTGCGGCGCTACCTGGAGTTCCGGGGGTACAGGGTCAAGTATGTCCAGAACTTCACCGACATCGATGACAAGATCATCAACCGCTCGCAGCAGGCCGGCGTTTCCGCCGGCGAGCTGGCGGAGAAGTTCATCGCCTCGTACTTCGCGGACATGGACCGGCTCAATGTCCAGAGGGCCCACGTCTATCCCCGGGCGACGGAGGAGATCCCCAAGATCATCGAGGTGGTGCAGGGGCTGATCGACAGGGGTCATGCCTACGAATCTAAGGGCGACGTGTACTTCCGGGTGAAGAGCGATGCGGACTACGGCAAGCTTATCCGCCAGGGGCTCGATGACCTCCAGTCGGGGGCGCGGGTGGAGGTGGGCGTGGACAAGGAGCACCCGCTGGACTTCGCGCTGTGGAAGGCGGCCAAGCCCGGCGAGCCCTCCTGGGACAGCCCCTGGGGCAAGGGCCGGCCCGGCTGGCACATAGAGTGCAGCGCCATGTCCATGCGCTACCTGGGCGAGAGCATCGACATCCACGGCGGCGGCCAGGACCTCATCTTCCCTCACCACGAGAATGAGATCGCGCAGTCCGAGGGCTTCACCGGGCAGAAGCCGTTCGTGAAGTACTGGATGCATAACGGTTTCGTGCAGCTGGGCGGCGAAAAGATGAGCAAGTCCCTGGGCAACTTCGTCACCCTCAGGCAGGCCCTGGACCGCTTCAGCCCCGACGCGATCCGGCTCTTCATCCTCAGCTCCCACTACCGCAGCCCGCTCAACTTCACCGAGGAAGGCGTAGCGGCCGCCGAGAAGGGCGTGGAGCGGCTGCGGCAGGCAGTGCTGGCCGACCCGGCGCGCGGGAAGGGGGGCGCCCCGGCCGGCATCGACGCGGAGGCCGCCCGGCAGCGGTTCGTGGAGGCCATGGACCGCGACTTCAACTCCCCGCAGGCGCTGGCCGTCCTGTTCGACCTGGTCCGCGACGTCAACCGGGCCATGGACCAGGGCGCCGACGTTCAGGGGGCGCAGCAGATGCTGCGCCAGCTCCTCGGCGTGCTGGGCTTCTCCTTCAAGGCGACCCAGGTGGACCTGGCGGCCAAGCCCTTCATCGACCTGCTGGTCTCGCTGCGCACCGAGATGCGCCAGGAGAAGCAGTGGCAGCTGGCGGACCGGGTGCGCACCTCCCTGAAGGAGCTGGGCGTGGTCCTGGAGGACACGCCCCAGGGGACCGTCTGGAAGCACGAGAAGCCGTCCTCCTGAGCACGGCCCGAGCGGCAGGCCGGCGCCCGTCCGTCCCGCCTGTCTTCCCTCCGGACCTCTTGGGGGCTCTGGGATAGCAGATACTTGACAAGAATCATATGTGATGTTACAATTTCATAACGTCGCGGTGGTAGCCAAGGGAGACAGTCCCGGTGGACAGATGTTGCGCCGGGCAATAAGGAGGAGAAAGTGCACAACTGGGAGACCAAGGACCCCTATCTCACAGCATGGGTGAGGCTGCGCCAGGCCTCGGACGCCGCTCTGCGGGCAGTGGAGATAGAGCTCGGCAAGCGGCAGACCACCCTGGCGCAGATGGATGTTCTGCTCATCCTGAGCATGAGCAAGGTCCCGCTGAGCCCGGGTGAGATCTCGGCCTACGTGTTTCGAGAGAAGCACAGCGTCTCAGCCCTTTTATCGCGCATGCAGAGAGCCGGTTACGTGAAGAAGGTGCGGAGCAAGAAGGACCAGCGGGTGGTGAAGATACAGATACAGCCCAAAGGGAAGGACCTGCTGAACGGCTCCATTGCCGTCATCATCGGGTATGCCCGGGACCTCTTGCGGGCGAGGTTCGACGACAAGGAGATCAAGCAGCTCGACAAGTTCATGAAGGCCCTGCGCGATCTGGCCCTGCACGAGCTGGGCACGGAGGGCAGGCGCGTTCCGGCCACCATCGAGTGGGAGCCGGAGCCCATGGCCCAGTGGCAGGGCATCATCAAGCAGTACCATGCCGGCGCGGCCGGGGTGCGCAAGGTGGCGGCCGCCAAAGCGAAGTAGCCGCGGCCAACTGATTTCGCAGGGGAGGGCCGCACCGGCCCTCCCTTTTTTGCGCGCGTGACTAGGCGGGCGCGCCGCCGGGCCCGGGCTTGGTGCCGGAGTGGATGGCCACCACGCCCCAGGTCAGGAAGCGATAGGCGGTCTTCTCCAGGCCGGCTTTCTCCATGACGGACCTCAGCTCTTCGGCGCTGGGGAAAGCCATGATCGACCGGGGCAGGTAGACATAGGCCTCCCGGTCCCCCGATATCAGCCAGCCCACGGTGGGGAGCACCCGCAGCAGGTAGAAGCGGTGCAGCCTCTGCAGTATGGCGTTGCGGGGCCGGGAGAACTCCAGGCACACCACCCTCCCCCCGGGACGCACCACCCGGGTGGCCTCGCGCAGGGCCATCTCCATGTCGGGGACGTTGCGCAGGCCGAAGGCGACGGTGGCCCCGTCCAGGCTGCTGTCCGCAAAAGGCAGGCGCTCGGCCGTGGCCAGCACCGGGTGGATGTTGTCCGCGAGGCCCTTGGCCCGGCGCAGCATCGGCTCGCAGAAGTCTATCCCCAGCACCTTTCCGCCCGCCCCCAGCCGGCGCTGCATCTCCCGGGCCAGCATGCCGGTGCCGGTGGCCACGTCGAGTATGGCCTCGGAGCCCGACAGGCCCACGGCGGCCACGGTGGCCCGGCGCCAGCCCCGGTCCAGGTTGAAGCTGAGCAGGGTGTTGAGGAGGTCGTAGCGGTTGGCTATGGCGACGAAGGCGCGGTGGACGTAGGCCGGCTTCTCACCGGCCCGCGGGGTCCCGGGGCGGTCTTCTCTCTGCACACCTGTCTGCACAGTAATGCACACTCTGCACAAAAGCTCACGGGCCCCGGCGGCGCCGGCCACGGTCGTGGTGGCCCCAGTGTCCGGAGATGCGCAGCCCGTCCCCGGCCCTGACCCCCAGGCGTCCCGCGGCGCTCCCGCCCGCCAGGGCGATCTCCAGCCGGCCGCTCGATCCGACCAGGGCCAGGAGCCCCCGGGCCTCTTCGTAGCACCGGCTCAGAGAACGGATCTCCTCCCCCCCCACCTCGATGCGGAGCCCCGCCGGGGGCAGGTCCCCCGCGGTGACATCCGTAATCAGGTTGCCGAAGCGGTCGACGTGCACCACGTGCCCCAGCAGGTGGCCGGCGCCGTCGCGCTCCGGCCGCGGCAGCGGAAGGACATTGAGGGTGGTGAGGGGCCTCCCCAGGTCCGTCAGCGGCTGGCCCAGGGAGATGTGGGCCGCCACCGGGGCGAAGATGTCGCGCCCGTGAAAGGTGGGGCTGACCGGCTGGCGCCAGAAGCGGCGGCTGGTGATCTGGAACGCCTCCAGCTCCGGGGGCAACCGGGTCCGGCCGGCCCTGGTGATGGGCCGGCCCAGCGCTTCCTGGACCACGCAGCTCAGCACGCCGTTGTCCGGCGCCACGAATATGGCGGTCGGGGTCTCGAGGATGACCGCCCGGCGCCGCCCCCCCACCCCCGGGTCCACGACCACCAGGTGGACCGTGTCCTTGGGGAAGAAGGGACAGGCGGTGGAAAGGACGAAGGCCGCCTCGCCTATTGCCTGCGGCTCGATGGAGTGCGAGATGTCGACTATGGCGGCGGCGGGGTTGATGCCCAGGATGACGCCCTTCATGGCCGCCACGTAGGCGTCGTCGGTCCCGAAGTCGGTGGTGAGGGTGATGATGGCCGGCGGAGGCGCCGGTGCCCCCGGCAGGGCGAACGGGAGGCCCGCTAGCGGCGGACCATCGAAAGAGGGGCCTACTTGCCCCATCTGGCGCTGAGCACTGCCAGGGCCACGAAGACAACGACCAGGACGATGGTGAACTGGAACAGGGTCTTCTCCAGCCCGCGGCGGGTGCGGAAGGTGGTGTCAGCCTGACCGAATATGCCGCCCAGGCCTCCTCCCCTCACCTGGACCAGCAGCACCAGGATCAGCACCACGGAGACTATGATCTGGGCGATGAAGAAGTATTTTTCCACTAGGTCGTGCCAAGCTCCTTTCGAATTATGTCACCAACTGACTTGGGGTTGGCCCGCCCCCTCGTGGCCTTCATGACCTGGCCCACCAGGAACGTCAGCGCCTGCTCTTTGCCTGCCTTGAAGTCTACCACCGCCTGCCTGTTCGATGCAATTACGTCCCTCACCGCGGCCTCGACGGCCGCGGCGTCGCCCATCTGGGTGAGACCCAGCCGGGTGGCGATCTCCTTGGGGGAGCCGCCGGCCTGGAACATCTCCTCGAAGACCTTCTTGGCCGCCGGGCCGGTCACGGTCCCCTGGTCGGCCAGGTCCACCAGCTCGACCAGGTGGCCCGGGGTCACCCGGGACTGCCCGATCTCGATGCCGGCGGAGTTCAGCCAGCGGGCGAAATCCCCCAGGATCCAGTTGCTGATGGTCTTGGCCTTCTTCTGCGGCGGGGCCTCCCGGACCAGGGCCACGCAGGCCTCGAAGTAGTCCGCCACCGGCTTGGAGCTGGTCAGCTGCCCGGCGTCGTAGGCGGGCAGGCCGTACTGGGAGGCGAAGCGCTCCCGCCGCGCCTCGGCCAGCTCGGGCAGGCCGGCCCTGATCTGCCGGACCCAGTCCTCGGTCAGCACCAGGGGCGGCAGGTCGGGCTCGGGGAAGTAGCGGTAGTCGTGGGCCGATTCCTTGCTCCGCTGGGACTGGGTGATGCCCTTCTCGTCGACCCATCCCCGGGTCTCCTGGTGCAGCCGGCCGCCTTCGGCGGCCACCTGCCGCTGGCGCCTGGCCTCGTACTCCAGGGCCCGGAAGACGGCCTTGAAGCTGTTCATGTTCTTCACTTCCACCTTGGGCAGGGTCTCGGTCGAGCCCTCCGGGCGGATGCTGATGTTGGCGTCGCAGCGGAAGCTGCCCTCCTCCATGTTGCCGGTGGAGACGCCCAGGTACTGCAGGATGGTGCGCAGCTTCATGAGGTACTGCCGGGCTTCCTCGGGGGAGCGCATGTCCGGCTCGCTGACGATCTCCATCAGCGGGACGCCGGCCCGGTTGACGTCGATCAGGCTGTACGATTCCCCGGCGGGGCCGGACCGGTGCAGCAGCTTGGCCACGTCCTCCTCCAGGTGCACCCGCTTGATGTTGATGCGGCGGCTGGCGCCGTCGGCCTCCATCTGTATCCAGCCGTCGACCGCAACGGGCTCGTCGTACTGCGATATCTGGTAGCCCTTCATCAGGTCGGGGTAGGGGTAGTTCTTGCGGTCGAACTTGGTG
>CALMBS010000250.1 GCA_937860285.1 uncultured Chloroflexota bacterium | reverse complement strand
CCGGCGTGGTCTGTGTCCTAGACTACTGTCGTGAAATCACTCGGACGACTATGGAGGCAAGGAGGACGAGAATGGAAAGCAGAGCGCAGAGGGCAGTCGGACTCGGGAGGGTCTTTGGAGCCGTGGTATCGGCAGTCGTCTGAGGTGCCATCATCTATGCCGTTGGCATAGCGGTGCACGCCTGGGCAATAGACTTCGACCTGTGGATTCTGTGGGCCATCGCCGGCGGGGTAGCTGCCGTCGTGTTTCTCTCCAGACTGATGGTCCGGCCAAGGCCAGCCAGTTCAAGGCATTTGCGGAAGGAGGCTTGACCACGGACGGCGACGAGAAGGTTGGGTTTCTGCAACTGACCTGCGCAGCAGCGCTGGTGGACGCCACGCTCCGCATGGGCCGGAACTGTCTCGAGCCGATGGAGGGTATGGTCAGGGCATTGGCACCGGAGATGAGGTTCATTTCGACCGAGACGCTCTGGAACGGATCGAAATGCCGTGTGGAGGTGGGCAGATGAACGCCCGGCCGGACGCAGAAAAACGGGTAGCGCGGGTCGTCCTGGCTGACGCCACCCCCAAGGTGCGGTCGGCCCTGAAGTTGTTGCTGGAGCAGGACGAGGCAATGACGGTGAACACCGCAGTGGCCAGCGCCAGGGGGTTGATGGAGCAGGTAAGGGTATCTTGCCCCGATGCCATCCTTCTCGACTGTGACCTATCGGGTCTGGAAGTGGGCGAGATCCTGCCGCAACTGCGGTCTGTTTGCCCACGGGTCCGGGTGGTAGCGCTGTGCAGCCGGCCCGAAATGCGGCAGGCGGCTCTGTCTGCCGGCGTAGATGCCTTCGTCTGCAAGGATGAGTCTCCGGAAAAGCTGCTGAAGGTCCTGCGGGTTTCCCTCGAGGCCGCCAGGACTGGCGCTGCGCCCTGCCCTGCCGATGAACTGAAACAGACACCCTCATGAGAGAGTTCAACGAAGCGGAGAATGGGGTACGGAGTTGGTCAAGCAGCGCAGAACAATCTAGCCAAAACGGAGGTGGAACAGATGGTGAATTCGTACAGAAAGACCGCAATAATTGCCGGAGTGCTATTCATAATTGCCACGGTCGCCGCGTTGGTGAGTACTGTCTTCACAAAATCGACCTTAGACGCTACAGACTATCTCACTAGGATCTCGGCAAATGAGACCAAAATAGCAGTAGGAGCACTCTTTCGTTTCATTGCGGCAGCCGCGAGCGCCGGTATTGCAGTCTCCATGTATCCGGTTTTGAAGAAACACAGTCAAGGTCTCGCTCTTGGGTCAGTCGGCTTCAGAATCATCGAGGGAATGCTAGGAATTGCTGTTGTGGTCAGCCTGCTCTTGCTCACGACCTTGAGCCGGGAATTCGCTCAAGCAGGAGCTCCGCCTTCATCGTATTTTCAGACATCAGGAGCGTTGTTACTGGCCGCACGCGACTGGATGGGCAACGTAGCGGGTTTGCTGGCTTTTGGCCTGGGCGCACTGATGTACTATTGGATATTCTTTCAAACAAGGCTCGTTCCGCGATGGCTATCAGCTTGGGGTATTGTTGGAATCCTGTTGATGATAGTCACAAGCATGTTGGTTATGTTCCGACTCATCACTCCTATGTCTACGGCCCAGGTAATCTTGGCTATTCCGATAGGCGTGGAGGAAATGGTTTTGGCGGTATGGCTGGTAGTCAAGGGATTCAATCCGTCTGCAATCGCCTCCCTGCCTCCGAAGACAGGACTAGACGGGACTGAATGAGCATACTCGAAGAGGGAGTGCCTATGAAAGCGATTGTAGTTGGAGCAAGCGGCGCAACAGGTCGATTACTTGTGAGGCAGTTGCTGAATCTCGGCCTGAACGTAAGGGTTATCGTGCGATCGCCTGACAGACTGCCCGAGGATGTCAGGAGCCACAGTAGCCTATCCATGATCCACGCGGCTGTTCTGGATCTCAGCGACGCTGAGATGGCCGAGTATACCCATGGGTGTGACGCTGTGGCTTCGTGTCTGGGGCACAACCTGAACCTCAAGGGTATCTTCGGCCGCCCACGTATGTTGGTGACCGACGCCACTCGCCGGTTGTGCAATGCCATCAAGGCAAACAGGCCAGTCAAGCCAGTTAGATTCGTACTCATGAACACAGTTGCCAACAGCAACCGTGATATCCCAGAAAGAGTCTCACTCGGCCAAAAGTGTGTTATCGGGCTCAACCGTTTGCTGGTGCCACCTCATCTGGACAACGAGAGGGCTGCCGACTATCTGCGTGTGGAGATAGGCCAGAGCGATGGAACGATCCAGTGGGCTGCAGTTCGTCCCGACACTCTGATCGATGCAAGCGAGGTCACTGAGTACGCCGTGTACTCCTCGCCGACCAGAAGCGCAGTCTTTAATGCAGGGAAGACTAGCAGAATCAATGTGGCCAATTTCATGGCTAATCTTGTTACTGACGATGACATGTGGGCCAGGTGGAGGGGGCAAATGCCTGTCATCTACAACAAGGCATGGTCATGATTCGGATATCACACCTGCCCTGCGTTAGTGAGTAACCGGATGGCCTGGCAGGAAGACCAGGCTGATAGCCATCAGTAGTAACGTACAGCGGACTCCCCGGCTTACAGATGTAGCCGGGGAGTTCTGCTTTCATAATGACAGTCGAGAGGATCAAGACGGGATTCAAGAAGAGGAGGGAGTCCGAGAATGGTCAGACTGCTCGATACGACCATAGAACTCAGCACTTGGGCCAGCGCTCTCAACATGTTCACGCTGTGGGCAGTGACCGCCGGCGTGGCCGGGCTGATCGTTGCCCTCTGTGCGAGGCAGCCAAGGATGGCGCTGGCCGCAGAAACTGCTCAATAGGAGGGAGAGTCATGAGCAACGCGATTGAGGTCTTCGTCACCAGCGGCGGCGCCAGGCTGGGTCCGCCGCCGGGTACGGCTGACTATGCCGGGCAGGCACAAAGGGTCGGGCGGAGCGGATGAGAAGGGCTCACATCGTTGGACGCCGCGATGTCCACATTCTGGCCAGCGCCGCAAGGGGGTCAAGATGACCGAAAGAAGGAAGCTGCTCCTGACCATGCTGGATGCCGTCTACGCTGACACCCACGACAGGTGCGTCGTAGCCATCAAGCACATTAATCCTGTCAACTCACCTTCGGTAGGAATCTATGGGCATCACCTGGACAATATCCCATAACCTCCGGTTGGCGAATCTTGAAACAAACCGACGTGGGGCTGGTAAAACGTGAAAATGGCGAATAGCAGGATACCTATTGTGAACATGGCCAACCCGAGCCAGGTGGGTGGTTGTGCAGAGCTCCGGGAGCGCCACAACCAATAGCTCACGAATTGCCCAATGACAATGGCAATCACAAAAGAGGACAGATCAACTGCCAGTATGCTGTCCCCGGTGAAAGCAGTATACGAGTAGAAGATAACGACGATAACGGCAGACATTATATAGGCGCCGACCGCCTTGGCAAGGAGTAAATTGGTATGGTTGTCCGTCTTAGGCCGGCGCAAGCACAGCCATTCGATGATAGTCCAGAAAAGAGCCGGCCAGAAAGCCAATTTCAGGTGTTCCCAGACGCTCTCATTAACTGCCGATATTATGCCTAGAGGTCTCCATCCGCCCGAGAACTCAAAGGTGAAGTGCAGCAGGGCTCCCAACAGCACAATGAACAGGATCCCCCACATCTCCCACCGGAAGATGTTGGCTTGCTCCGAACTATTCTCGGCTTTTATGCTCATGACGTCGCCCTTACTTGTCACCTCATTGAGACGAAAAGACCGGTCAAATAGGGAATGAGCCAGATAGACCACACAACGATACTGAACCGGTGAAGACTGGTAATCAGCCAGACGTCCCTTCCATTGAGGTTGAAGGTGACCTCGAGTAGTCTCGCGGCTTTGCCGTACTTCACAGGCCGTGCGATTCCAGTTTCAGACTGGGCGCTGATCATGACGTACATGTTCAGCTTGGCGACACCTGGTCCATAGTCACGCTGTGACAGATCCATGCCCAGGTAATCGCAGATCCCAACCATCTCGCGCCATCTAGGGTACTGTTGGTCCATGCCAACCACTGAGATGCGGAATTGCATAGGCTCCATTCTCCCCCAGTCAGCCGAGCTATGGCAAGGTCATGTTGCCGGGACCCAAGTTGCGGTGCCCCGGTCTTCCAGGTGGCGGCCGCCAGGGAAGGCTCAGGGGTACTCCTGGCAAACGGGCCCCCGGAATCTTCTCCAGAGGCCCGTCGGTGTTTCTGGTGGAGACGGGGGAGAGTCGGTCTCGGCGTGAAACACGGGGCTGCTGATATTCCGCGGCCGTTGGGCCTTCGTGAAGTCACGGCCTTGCTGCTGAGCAACCCCTGAGTTGTGCCCTGCACAACTGCTCCGGTCCGAGAGTCCGGCGATTCCTCGGCGGGAGGTCCTCCCTCTGCCATCAACAGGGCGTCCTGATTGTGCGTGTATACCACCAGTACGCCTTTCCATTTGGAATCAGGGGGGCTTGACTGATAGGTAAGGATAGGTTAGTATAGGGCAACGTAGGTAACTTGGAGGTAATGTGAGGTCCATCGTCTGCCCGTACTGTGAAAGGAAGTTCTGGATAGATGAACAACCGGCCCATGCGGATGGCACGTCCAGTCCCAGACAGGTCGGGAAGATCGGCGCTATCGTAATAACCGACTGGCGTGAGAGAGCGGTGCGAGGTTACGCTGCTGAGCAGCCTTCCGTGTACAAGTACGCCATTCAACTGGAGGCCGTCAACAGTACTGACGGGGCCAGAAGGCGATTCGAAGTCTGGGAAAGACGCGAGGCCGACTGTCATGGTCACTTGCTGACCATAAACGGCTGGACGGCACAGGGACGAGCGAAGAAGAAGGATTTCAAGATCGGACGGAAGGGCCTTTTCACGGTGAACAAGGGCGGTGGGCGAGACGGGAAGAGCTGGACCAAACTATCCGCGTTGGAGCTCCAGAGACGCATTCCCCCGAACAGTCCCCTGACCATAGACAAGGGATCAGGCGAGAAGTCAGACGACTGGCTGCTGATCCGGCTGAGCGAAAGAAACCCGGTTCTGATCGACAGGAAACGCCAAATGAACGAGTCTCTGGTCAAAGAGATGATTCAAGCCTGGGCAATCTGCTGGGACCCCGGGTTCCTGCATTGACCGGTCAACGAAGGGACGGAGGCCAGTAATGAGGCCCGCAGCCATCACTCCCGAGGACACTACTTTTGTCACCCTTTCATTTGAAGGCCCGGACGCGTACTCGCTGGCGGGCGGCCTGGGGGTGAGGATATCCAACCTCTCGCGGGTCCTGGCTGACCTGGGCTTTGTCACGCACCTCTTCTTCGTCGGCGATCCCCACGGGAAGCACGAGGAGATGGCTGGTGGCGGTCGGCTCTGGCTTCACCGATGGTGTCAGTGGATCAGCGAGTACTACCCCAGGGGAGTGTATGAAGGAGAGAACCAGAAACTGGACGACCTCAATCAGTCCGTTCCATGGTACATCACTGAGCGGATCGT
>CALMBS010000249.1 GCA_937860285.1 uncultured Chloroflexota bacterium | reverse complement strand
CCTGCATCCGGATGATCTCCCGCACGTTCATGCTGTCGATGGCGTAGTGCTCCGATGCCAGGTCGAAGAGCACCAGCTGCTGCTCCGTCATGCGCTTCATTTCCTTCACCATGCGCTCACCCACTTTCGGCCCGGGCCCCTGCCCCGGCCATCCAGATTTTCGCCGCCGTCAGCCATCAGCCCCAGGCTCCACCCAGCAACACAGGCCCCGAGTCCTCCCTCCAGACGACGCGATCTGGTTGGTAGTCTAGTGCCGCAGTATCACGCCCGTGTCTCAGGCATTTCTGGCAGCGTAACAAATACATCTCAGGCTCCGACATCCCGATTAGTCCTGAAGGAGGTCACCATGCGCTCCATCTCTTCCGAAAGCTCCGACATAGATTGCGCTGCGGCCAGCGCCTCCTCGACCTGGGCCGACATCTCCTGCGTTGAAGCCGACACCTGCTCGGAAGCCGCGCTGTTTTCCTCCGCCACCCCGGCGGTCGTCTCGATGTTGCTGGAAACCACACCGGAGCTCGCGGTCATCTCCTGGGTCGCCGCCGCGTTCTCCTCTACGATCTTGTTGATCCGGTGTATGGTTTCCGTCATCTCGTGGCCGAGGTCCTTCAACGCCTGGGCCGCCACGGAGATCTCAGTCACCTGCTTCTTTACGCTCTGGGACCGGGTCAGGATGTCGTCCAGGGACGCGCCCGCATCCGCGGCCAGCCGGTAGCCGTCTTCCACCTCCCGGCTGCCCTGCTGCATGGCATTCACCGCTTCCCGGACACCGGCCTGGGTCCCGCTGACCAGGGCGGCGATCTCCTTGGTAGCCACCGAGGACCTTTCGGCCAGCTTCCGGACCTCGTCCGCCACCACGGCGAACCCCCGGCCCTGCTCGCCGGCCCTGGCTGCCTCTATGGCCGCATTGAGGGCCAGCAGGTTGGTCTGGGCCGCGATGTCATCGATCGTGGCCACTATCTTCCCAATCTCGCCGGACCTGTCCCCCAGGTCCGTGACCTTCTCCGACACCAGGTCCATGGCCTTCTTGATCTTCTCCATCCCGGCTACGGTCTCATGGGTCTTCCGGGCCCCCCCGACGGCGGACTCCGCCGTGTTGTCCCACTCCTGGGCGCCGGCCCCGGCGTTGTCCGATACCGTGGCGATGGCCGCAGACACCATCTCCACCACCCGCGCGGCGTCGTCCACGGCCCTGGCCTGCTCCTGCGATCCCTCGGCGATCTGCTCGATGGCCCGGGTCAGCTGGTCCATGGAGGCGGCCGTCTGCTGCAGCGAAGTGGATTGCTCGTTGGCGCCCCTGGCTACCTGCTGTATGGTGGCGGTGATCTGCTGCGTGGCCTGCGCCGTCTGCTCTGCCGCCTTGGACAGCTGCCGGCTGGCCTCGGAGACGCTCTGGGCCGTGGCCTTCACCTTCCCGATGAGGTCCCGCTGCTGGTCCGTCATCCGCTGCATGGCATGGCCCAGGGCATCCCTCTCCGACTTCGGCGTCACCTCTACCGTGAGGTCACCGTCCGCTATCCTCTGGGCCACCACCGCCATCTCCTTCAGGTAGTCCACCACGCCGGAGCAGGCCGCGCCCAGCTCACCCATCTCGTCGTTGGATTTGACCTCGACCTTCTGGTCCACGTCACCCACCGCCAGGGCCTCGGAGGTCCTGACCAGCGACGCCAGCGGCCGGGCGGCCAGCTGACGCACGGCCATCCAGGCCATCAGGATGACGCCCACGCCAATGGCCCCGAACACGATGCCGATGACGTTCCTCATGTTGTTATAGGGTCCCATGGCCTCACCAAACGAGCTGCTGGTGCCCACCGCCCAGCCCCAGGGTTCAAAGGACACCGCGCAGGCGGCAGCGGCCTCTGTCCCGCCCCTCCCGTCAGCCCGGCTGACCTCGTACAGGGCCTCGCTGTTGCCCCCCGCCAGATCCGAGGCAGTGCGGTAGACCAGGTTCCCTTCACCATCCCTCAGGCCGCTGACATCGGTGCTGACCAGGTCCGGCCGGCCAGGGTCCAGCAGCAGCATCCCTGCGTCGTCGGTGGCCCAGAACGGTCCTTCGCCCCTGGCCTCGTCGAACTGGACGCCGCCCAGCGCCGCGAGAGCCAGCGCCTGCGCCTGGTCCCTGGTGGCGGCCCCGGACACCTCAAGGTCGTAGTACGATCCCAGCATGCCGCCGGCGACCTGGGACCTCTCCGTGGCCCGGGCCCTCTGAACATCCTTGGCTACGCCCTCGAACTTGGGCAGGGCGTAGCAGACATAGTAGAGGTCATAGATACCTGAGATCAGGATCACCATAAGCGCTACCTTCCACAGCAGCGGCACCCTGGTTCGCTTCCCCACGGTCTTCGACATCGCTGTCCTCCCTTGATCAGGCCGTCATCCTGCGACCGGACGGGGCCCTCCCTGCTCCGCGGCAGGCACCGGTCCATGCTGTCCCTGCGACAACCTTCAATAGGGCCTTGGCCCCTGTCTTCCTCCCGCATGGTCACTCACTTTGAAGGCCGCGACCGCCCTCTCCATCTCCTCCGCCATGTCCGCCAGCGACTGTGCCGCCGCCAGGGTCTCTTCCATCTGCGCCGACATCTCTTCTATTGACGCCGACACCTCCTGGGACGCGGCGCTGTTCTCCTCGGCCACCCCGGCCGTGGCCTCCACCGATTTCGACACCTCCGCGGAGTTCCGGGCCATCTGCTCGGTAGCCGCGGCATTCTGCTCCACGATGCGCTTGATCTGGTCCATGGCTCCGACCATGCCGCCCGAGAGGTCCTGCAGCTCCTGCGCCGCCG
>CALMBS010000248.1 GCA_937860285.1 uncultured Chloroflexota bacterium | reverse complement strand
CCCCGAGGCCGTCTTCGACTTCTGCCGGGGGCGCGGCTTCACCCTGCAGCGGCTCCTCACCCGCCAGGGTTCGGGGCACACCGAGTACATCTTCCGGAAAGTATGAGACGCTCCGGTCAACTGATTCAGATGGGGTAAACCTGAAGTGTGAGGTATAGCGGGATTCCTGGGCCAGCAGAAACACCCTGACCTCGTCGCCGAGGCGATGGCCGACACCCTCGCCCACCGCGGCCCGGACGACAGCGGCGTCTGGACGGACAGTGCGGCAGGGGTCGCCCTGGCCCACCGGCGGCTATCGATTCTCGACCTGAGTGTTGCCGGACATCAGCCTATGGTATCCGCCTCGGGCAGATACGTCATCGTGTTCAACGGCGAGGTCTACAATCACCTGGAGATCCGCAGGAAGCTGAACTTCTCCGCCTGGCGAGGACACTCGGACACCGAGACACTCCTGGAGGCCATCGACACCTGGGGCATCAGGCAGTCCCTGGAGGAGCTCACGGGCATGTTCGCCTTCGCGGTCTGGGACAGAAAGGATCGCTGCCTCACCCTGGCGCGGGACAGGATGGGCGAGAAACCCCTCTACTACGGCAGGACGGGCACGTCGCTCCTGTTCGCCTCCGAGCTGAAGGCCTTCCGGGCGTTCCCCGGGTTCAGCCCTTCGATCAACCGGGATGCCCTTGCCCTCCTGATGCGCCACAACTACATCCCCGCACCCTGGAGCATCTACGAGGGCGTGAGCAAGGTCCTCCCGGGCACGAGCCTGACTTTGGCTTCGCCCGACTCCCCGGCTGCCCCGGGAGCCTACTGGTCCGCCCGCGAGGTGGCCCGCGCGGGGATCGCGCACCCCTTCCCCGGAGACGAGTCCGAGGCGAAAGACGAGCTCGAACGCCTGCTGAAGTCGGCGGTCAAGGCCCAGATGGTGGCTGACGTGCCCCTGGGCGCCTTCCTGTCGGGAGGGTTCGACTCGTCCCTGGTCGTAGCCCTCATGCAGGCGCAGGCAACCCGGCCGGTCAAAACGTTCACCATCGGATTCCACGAGGAGGTCTACAACGAGGCCGGGCACGCAAAGGCCGTCGCCGCCCACCTGGGGACGGAGCATACCGAGCTCTATCTCACGCCCAGGGAATGCCGGGACGTCATCCCGAGGCTGCCGGCAATCTACGACGAGCCTTTTGCAGATTCGTCCCAGATTCCAACCTTCCTCGTGTCCGAGCTCGCCCGGAGGCACGTGACGGTGAGCCTCTCGGGCGACGGCGGCGACGAGCTCTTCGGCGGCTACCCCCGTTATTTCAGGGCCATGGATCTCCTCGGCCAGATCAACAGGGTTTCAGCCACCCTCCGCCGGAAGCTCATCAAGGCGGTCACCCTGCTGCCGCCGGCCGTTTGGGACAGGATCTTCGCGCTTCTACGCCCCCTGACGGGGTCGAGGCTCCGCAACGCCAGCAGCCCGGGGACCAAGCTCCACCAGATGGCGAAGACACTGGGGCCCAACTCGCTCGAAACGCTCTACCTCAGCCTGCTGTCCCACTGGCACGAGCCCGCGTCCCTCGTCCTCGGCAGCAAGGAGCCGGAGACGCCGGTCAACGAGCCGAAGCTGTGGCTGGACTGCGGGGCCCAGGAGCTCCGGATGATGCACCTGGACCAGGTCACCTACCTGCCGGACGACATCCTCGTCAAGGTGGACCGGGCCGCCATGGCCGTCTCGCTGGAGACGCGCATCCCCCTCCTCGACCACCGGGTGGTGGAGTTCGCCTGGAGCCTGCCCCTGTCCATGAAGATCCGCGGCGACCAGGGGAAGCTGGCCCTGCGCGGCATCCTGTACCGCCATGTCCCCCGCGGCCTTCTGGAACGGCCCAAGATGGGCTTCGGCGTGCCCATCGACCTGTGGCTGCGGGGTCCGCTCCGTGACTGGGCCGAGGGCCTGCTGGACGAAGGCCGCCTCAGGCGGGAGGGGTTCTTCGACCCTGCCCCCATCCGTGAGAAGTGGACGGAGCACCTTTCCGGGCAGAGCAACTGGCAGTACCTCCTCTGGGACGTGCTCATGTTCCAGGCCTGGCAGGAGCACCAGGGACCACGAACCGCATTTCCCGGCAGAACCGGCGGGGCTTTGGGAGCTTAGGACCGATGTGCCGCATAGCAGGAATATGGACGGGCGAAACTCCTGAAGCGC
>CALMBS010000247.1 GCA_937860285.1 uncultured Chloroflexota bacterium | reverse complement strand
CGCAGCCGGCACGAGTCCCTGATCGCCGTTTCCAACCAGGAGTTCTACGAGAACCGTCTACTGGTCTACCCCAGTGCGGTCAGCTCCTCGGCCGACCTGGGGCTGCATCTGGTGCACGTGCCGGGGGCGGTCTACGACCGCGGCCGCGGCCAGGTAAACCGCCAGGAGGCCCGGGTGGTGGCCGAGGCTGTCGTGGAGCACTTCCGCCGCTGCCCCGGAAAGAGCCTGGGCGTGGGGGCCTTCAGCATCAAGCAGCAGCAGGCGATAGACACCGAGATCGAGCTCATGAGACGGCGGAACCCGGGGATGGACCGCTTCTTCGCCCGCGACCGCGAGGAGCATTTCTTCGTCAAGAACCTGGAGACCATCCAGGGTGATGAGAGGGACGTCATCTTCCTGAGCATCGGATACGGGTTCGACGCTGCCGGGGTCCTGACCCACAACTTCGGGCCCCTGAACCAGATGGGCGGCGAGCGCCGGCTGAACGTGCTCATTACCCGGGCCCGGGAGAAGTGTGTGGTCTTCTCCAGCTTCCGGGGCGCCGACCTGTCCCTGGAGCCCGGCGCCCAGCCCGGCCCCCGGGCGCTGAAGGCGTTTCTGGAATACGCCGAGAACCGGACGCTGGCCAGCGTCGCGCAGCAGGAAGGAACCGCGTCGCCGTTCGAGGACGCGGTGTTCGAGTTCCTGCGGGCCCGGGGCCACGAGGTGCGGCGGCAGGTGGGGTGCGCCCGTTTTCGCGTCGACCTGGGCATCGTGGACCCCCGGTCACCTGGCCGTTACCTCCTGGGCATCGAAGGCGATGGGGTCCAGTACCATTCCTCGCGGGTGGCGCGGGACCGGGACCGGCTGCGCGACACGGTGCTCCGGGACCGTGGGTGGAGGGTCCACCATGCCTGGTCCACGGACTGGTACCGGAGACGGGAGGAGGGCCAGAGATCGCTGCTGGAGGCCATCGAACGGGCCGCCGCCGAACCGGTTTCGCCGCTGGGAAGCGGCGCGCCGCCCCCGGCGGAGACTGGCGCACCACCCATGGCCGGGAGCAACACCGCCTCGCCGCCCGGGACCGGCGGTCAGGCCGGTGACGGGGCGGGCAAGGAGGAAAGCGCCGGCGCAGGGCCAGCCGGAGAAGCCGCGAGCGCCGCCGCGGACGGACGCGGCGAAGACCGCGGAGCCTCCGAGGCCGCGACCTCCGGGGGGCGCCTGGAGGAGATGGTGTACGAGTACGAGGCCTGCCGGTCGCTCGGCGTGCGCCGCCGCGGCGAGCTGCATGAGCAGACGCCGGCGGTCATGGCCCTGGCCGTGGAGAACGTGGTGGTGGTGGAAGGGCCGGTCTGCCTGGACGAGGTGGCCCGCCGCATCCGCCTGCTCTGGAACCGGGCGCGGGCCGGTGACCGGACCCGCCAGGCGATCGAGGAGGGCGTGCGCGTGGCGGTGGCCAGCGGCCGGGTGGTGCGGCGGGGGGACTTTCTGTGGCCGCCCGGGGATGCCCTGCCCCGGGTCAGGCGCCGCCTCCAGGATCCGCCAGCCAGGATTGCCCTGATATGCGACGAGGAGATCGCGGAGGCGGTCAAGCTGGTCGTCCGCTACCAGTCCGCCACGCTGCCGGACGACCTGTCCACCCAGGCATCGCGGCTGCTGGGGATGCAGAGCACGCCGGCCGGCGCGCGCGATCGCATCGAGGCGGTGATCCAGGGTCTCCTGCAGAGCGGGGTTCTGCAGGAGCTTCAGAACGGAATGATCGACCTGGGACAGGACTCGCGCTAGCCGGGCGGGCTACTCGATGCGCTTGACCACCCAGTCCTTGGCTTCCTCGAGGGTGCCGGCCACGTGCAGATCGGGCCTGATCAGCTGGATGGCCATGACGATGGCCTTCTGGGCCCCGGACAGCCCTACCAGCACTGCCGGGCTGTCCGGTATCCCGTAGGACTTGGACTTCTCCAGCAGCTGCTTCCCTCTCTCGGTGACCGCCTTCGTCACCCGGGTGTTGGTAACGTCCATTACCAGCGGCACGATGCGGCCCTTGGGCTGTCTCAGAATCTCCCGTTCGACGTCGGCAATGGCCTCCATGTAGGCCTTTTCGTCATTGAGGCCGGAGAACTTCACAAACAGGAACCGCTTGCCCTTGTGTTCCATCCACTGCCAGTATTGACTCATTACCCCTCCCGAAGAGTCAGCTCTTCTTTTCGGAAGACATCTGCTTCCACTCGCCCACGAATTTGCAGCGGGCGGCCCCATGATTGACGCACTCCGGCTCCTCCACACGGATCATCTCCGCCCGGGTCAGCTCGCCCACCGCCCACATGTATCCCGCCAGGTTCCAGCAGAACTCCTGGCACGGCGCCGGGTAGTCGCTGATGTAGATGATGGCGCCGGTCTTGCCCTGGGCCTCTACCTGGGCCGACCCGTGGGAGTGGGTCATCCTCCAGAGCAGGGGGCTCTTGGTGAGCATGAACTTGGTGTCGAACCTCTTGATCAGGGTCTTGTAGTACTTGTTTATCCCGTCGTGGGCCTCGAAGCGGCCCATCTCGAAGAAGAACTCCCTGGGCGTCTTGTGGCCGGGCACGGTCTGCAGGTGCTTGCCCGCCGCCACCAGGAGGTCGCGGTAGGTCGTCTCGGGGAGAGACTCCGATGGCATTATCTTCCTTCCGGAGATCTGCTGGCTGTCGAAGCTGGCCAGGATGCTCTTGAGGGCGGGCTCCCCCAGGTTGGTGGTGATGAACGTCATCGCCGAGATCAATGAGGATCCTTTGGTACACGGTTCCTTGTCCGACTTCGTCTCCTTGCCTCCCTTCCGGTCCAACGGACGGCCACACAGGACCCGGCCCGGGCACCGCGCCGGTGCGTGTCAGCCGGGATCACGCCTCTCTCTGGCCCGAATGCTGGCCCGATATGGTAGGCGCAGACGCGCCGGATGTCAACAGGGTTTCCACGTAGAAGCATCCAGGATGCGGGACGGCGGAGGCTGCTGCCGCTCAGGATGCCTGTCTGGACGGCCGCTTTGCCCTCCGAGACACAGTAGCGGCCTGGGCCCCGCGTTCGATGGCAATCTGGCGGGCCAGGAATACCTTGGCCAGGCTCTGGTAGGGGACATCCTTTTTGTTAGCCAGGGTCTTCAGCTCAGCCAGCATGTCGGACGGCACCCGGATGGAGATGGACTTGAGGGAGGGCTTGAGGTCCGGAAACGAAGCCCTCCGGGCGCTGCCCGAATCAAAGTAGTCCAGGGGCGAATGGGTAGCCCAGAAAGCGCGCTCCTCGTCCTCGCTGTTGAACTCCGGAATCCTTCTAGCCTTGGCTTTCATAGAACACCTTCTCCTTCTTGTTCATGTCCCTGGCGGAGATGACCCGGACCAGCCTTCCTCTCATGGTGAAGACGACCGCCAGCGGACGGCCGGCGTCCGTGACGCCGAAGGCGGCCCATCGCCTCTCATCACGGGAGTGTCGTGGGTCATCGAGGATGACCAGCGGCTCGTTGAAGAAGACCTGCTCACACTCCCAGTTCTCGACTTGGTGGGCCATCAGGTTCTTGTCCGCGTTGCCTTCATCCCACTGGAAGCCGGCGGCGCCGTTCAGCCTGTCCTTCATGCCAGGCAATTGTATATGTAGGGGATATACAAGTCAAGTGGCCGAATTGAATCTGTGTAGGTGTCCTGCAATTCTGACACCGGCTAACTGTTCAGCGAAGATGTCACCATTATGAGGGAGTTGGTGACGTTGAACAGGAAGGAACAGAAGAGGCTGATGCCCCGGCCTGGCGGCCCTACTGGGCCAGTCTCCGGGCCAGCAGATCCCGGATGACCTTGGGGTTGGCCTTGCCGCCGGACGCCTGCATCACCTGGCCGACCAGGAACCCCAGGGCCTTGCCCTGGCCCCTGCGGACATCGGCCACCGCCGCCGGCTGGGCGGCCAGCACCCCGTCGACGAGCGCGTCCAGGGCGACCTGGTCGGAGACCTGGCGGAACCCGCGGGCGCTGACGATGGCCTCCGGGGTCTCGCTGCTGTCGAACAGGTGCACCAGCACCTCCCGGGCGGCGTTGGCGTTGATCTCGTCCCGGGCCAGCATGCGGAGCAGGGCCGCGAAGCGGGCGGGGGTCACCGGCGAAGAGGGCAGCTCCTGCTGGCGCTCCCTGAGGGCCGGGACCAGCTGCGTGGTCAGCCAGTGCATGGCGGTGCGCGGGGCGATCCCTTCGTTCACCAGTCCTTCGAAGTACCCGGCCGTCTCCGGATCGGAGCTCAGGAACCGGGCTTCCTCGCCGGTCAATCCGTGCTGCCGGACGAAGCGCTCGGCCCTGGCCGCCGGCATCTCCGGCAGGCGCGAGCGCATCTTCTCGATCCACTCGGGAGAAAGCTCGATGGCCGGCACCGACGGGTCCGGGACACATGGCCCCTCGAACTTGGCGCGCATGGGGAGCGTGGCCTTCTTCTCCGGGTCCCAGAGGCGGGTGTGCAGGACCACGGCCTCGCCCGCCTGCACGGCCGCGCCCTGGCGGCCGATCTCGTAGGCGATGGCATCGCCCACGTGGCGGATGGAGTTCATGTTCTTGACCTCCACCTTGGTGTTCATCTGGATGGTCCCCCGGGGGCGGATGGAGATGTTGGCGTCGACCCGCATGGTGCCGTTCTCCATGCTGCACTCGGAGGAGCCCACGTAGCGCACCTGCGTGCGCAGCGCCTTCAGAAACTCCATGGCCTCATAGGGCGAGCGGAAGTCCGGCTCGGTGACGATCTCCACCAGCGGGGCGCCGGCCCGGTTGAAGTCCACCAGGCTGATGGGGAGGCGCCCCTCCATCTCGTGCACCAGCCGGGCGACGTCTTCCTCCATGTGGATGTGGTGGATGCGCAGCCTCTTCGGCTGGCCGCTTTCGTCCGTGATGTCGATGCCCCCGCCCCGGGACAGCGGGAGGTGGGCCTGCGACAGCTGGAAGCCCTTGGGCAGGTCCGGGTAGTAGTA
>CALMBS010000246.1 GCA_937860285.1 uncultured Chloroflexota bacterium | reverse complement strand
CCGCCAGGTGCATCCGCATCAAGTACACCGCCGACGACGGCACGTCCGGGAAGCGTGCCTGCCAGTCCGGGCTTTTCTATCAGGTCTTTGCCCGCAAGTTCTATGGCCGGGAGACAGAGGCCCCCTTCCACGCCGCCAGGCTCTGCAACGAGTACGGACTCGACTCCTGGTTCGTGGAACAGGTTCTGGCCTGGCTGGTCCGATGCCAGAGGGCCGGGGTGCCCCTCGAGACGCTGATTGGCATGCCCCTGTCCCAGCTGGGGAGCGTGGAGTTCATGGAGCACCTGGTCCGGATGATATCCCTGCGCCAGGGCTTCGGCGACGTCCTGGCCCAGGGGCTGGCCGAGGCGGCCAGGAGCGTTGGCGGGCCGGCGCCGTCCATGATCAAGCACCCGGACCCGTACGAACCCCGGCTATACCTGACGACGGCCCTCCTGTGGGCGGTAGAGCCCAGGGAGCCCATCCAGGCCCTGCACGAAGTGGGGTACCCCATGGCCATGTGGACCACGGGGGTGAAGGGGGTGGCCCCAACCCATGTCGATATCGAGGCGGTCCGAGGCATCGCCCGACGGTTCTGGGGCAGCGAGGCCGCCGCCGACTTCACCTCCCCGGACGGCAAAGCGCTGGCCGCCAAGATGATACAGGACCGGCAGTACGCCAAGGAGAGCCTGATCGTCTGCGACTGGATATATCCCGTCTCGGACAGCAGGCTGAGCCCGGACCACGTCGGGGATCCCACGCTGGAAAGCCAGCTGTTCTCCGCGGTTACCGGTACGGAGGTCGACGAAGCCGGGCTGTACCGCATGGGTGAGACCGTCTTCAACCTGCAGCGCGCCGCACTGGTCCGGGACGGGCGGCGCGCGCGGGAGGACGACCGGCTGCCGGACGACTGGCATGATGAGCCGCTGAAGAGGGGCGTGATGGACCCCGACTGCCTGGTGCCGGACGGGAACGGGCAGCCGGTATCGAGGGTGGGAGCCGTGGTGGACCGGCAGGAGTTCGAGAGGATGAAGGACGAGTACTATGCACTCCGGGGCTGGGACGTCGCCACCGGCCTCCAGACGCGGCCGACGCTGGAGGGGCTGGGGCTCCCGGATGTGGCCAACGAGCTCGAGCGCCGGGGGTTGCTCGCTGTCTGAAGACAAGCCAGCCCAACGCTCTCGCGGCACCTATTTTGGGGCACAGGAGGCATCCAGATGCCAGAGATGAATGACTACAGCGGCCCGTTCAATCCCAACCTCGGCTTCAACGATCTGTCCCAGGACTTCTTGCTGAAGGTGATCCGCATCTGGCAGTGGGCCTGGATCCAGCTCGACGCCGCCTGGTTCGAGCCCCTGAAGGACAGGGTCGGCCGGGAGATCGCCTACGGCTGCGACCTGGAGATGTGGCTGCGCTGCGCGGAGCGCTGCAACACGCGGTACGCCAGGATCGCCGGGATCCCCAACAAGAGCGCGGTGGACTGCCTGAAGGTACTGCAACTGCCGCTGGACAACACCATGGGAGCGGTCTATCCCACGACCAAGGTGATCAGAGACGAGAACTACGCCACGGTCACCGTCGAGAAGTGCCCCAGCCTGGAGTTCTGCGAGCGGAACGCTCCGGAGCGGGTGGCACCCATGTGCGTCATCATGGAGCCGCACCTGATCCACTGGTACAAGGTCAACACGGACGTCATCCTGGCCGCCACCAGGCTCCCGCCCCGGAAGGGCCCCGATGACATCGCCTGCCAGTGGGTGTACAGCCTCCCGCCACGGAGAGGGGTCAAGGTCAGGAGCAGGGAGGAGGTGGTCGACGAGACCACCAGTCCCCCGCAGGTGGATGATCTCAGCGGCCCCTACTACCCCAACCTCACCCATGGCCATTTCTCGAAGGCGTTCCTGCTTCGGATGATGACCGCGTGGCAGTACGCCTGGCTGGTGATGAACGAGGGCTACTACTTTGCCGTCATGCGGCGGTTCGGGCGCGAGATGGCCGACGAATGCGAGATCGCGGCCTGGCTCAGGGTGGCCGAGCGCACCAACCGGCGGTTCCCGCCGGCGGGCGCGTTCAAGCTGGAGACGGTCGCCGACTCGCTCAAGGTGCTGCAGCTGGCCATGGACAGCACCATGGGCCACTTCCCCGCCAGGTACGACATCAAGGGCCCCAACCACGTCATCCTGAAGGTCACCAGGGGGACCTGGCCCGGCTTCATGGAGAATCCTAACCTCCAGAGAACGCCGCCCATGTACCACGAAGGCGGAAGGCCCATCCTGGAGAAATACCTGGTGAACCCGAGGATCAAGGTGACTCCGGTGCGTGTGCCGCCGCGGAACGAGTACGACGACGTCGACTGCGAGTGGGAGCTCAAGCTGGAGTAGCCTGACGGCCTCCGCACGTTCGGATCATCCGCGCGTTCGCCCGTCACCCAACCCCGTCGCCGTGAAGAAGTGCGAGACGCGCTCCTTGATCAGCTCGGGGCTGGTGTAGCGCCTGTCGAACTGGTCCATCCCGACGTGCAGGAACGGCACGTTCATATCCCGGCACAGCTCCCGCATCAGGCTGACGCTGGCCGCGCCGTCCTTGTGGCCGATGTGACCGGGCCATATTACGCAGTCGATCTGGTAGTCCCGCACGATGCGGTTGATGTCCGCCAGGAAGTTGTCCGCCAGTCCCCGGGCCTGCCGGATCATGGGCGGGTCGCTGATGAGACGCCGGGCCAGGCCGCGGAACATGCTCTCTTCGGTGGACGTGTCTATCAGCTTGTAGGGGCAGTAGCTCACCATGTCCATGACCACGCTGGCCCCCCACTCCTGCTCCAGCCACGGGGCGATGAGGTCGAAGTAGATCGGCTGCAGGTCGAACCAGAGCACCCGGATCCTCTGGCTGGGCACCTCGGGCTGGTTCAGCCTGACCCGCCTCTCGGCGTCGGCCACCAGTTCCCGGAACCACACCGTGTGGTCCGGGCGGCCGGCGCCCTCGAAGTTGGTCATCAGGAAGCACGCTTGCGCCAGGACGTAGTTGTGCGGCGAGGGCTTGCTCCGTCGCAGCTCGTTGTACTCCTGCCACAGCCGGTACTGCTCGTTGGACTCGGTGACCACCTCCCGCAGCCGATTTATGTCCAGCGTCTTGCCGGTATGCTTCGTGATGAACTCCACCATCCGCCGCAGCTGCCCCGCCACGTAGTCGACGGCGTGCTCGTCGTCCCAGTACGGTACGTCGATGCCGAACGAGGGGACACCCCGCCACTCAGGGTGCGTCCGCAGGGCTTCGTGCACCCCGATGATGCCGTCGCAGGGCTCAGTCACGCCCAGGTAGGCCGCCGGCAGGGGAAGCAGCCCGGCGTCAAGGTAGCGCAACCCCAGCCGGATGAGGCTGCAGCAATCACCGGGCACCGGCATCTTGTCCAGCGCCTCCAGGTCCTCCTGGATGTGCGGGTTCT
>CALMBS010000245.1 GCA_937860285.1 uncultured Chloroflexota bacterium | reverse complement strand
TCTGGATGAACCGTTCTATGGACTGGACCCGGTCAACACCAGGCTGGTCAAAGATGTCCTGCGGGAGCTCCGCGAGCAGGGAAAGGCCGTCATTCTGAGCACTCACATGATGAATGAGGTTGAGGAGCTATGCGACCGGATAATCATGATCAACAAGGGGCGGGCGGTGCTGTACGGCGGGCTGACGGAGATAAAGGGGCGCTACCGGACGAACTCGGTCATCGTCTCCGTTCAAGGGGCCCTGGGCCAGATCGAGGGGGTCCAGAGGGCCACAAGAGAGGGGTCCTCGGTGGAGCTCTTCCTCGACGGCGCGACGACACCACAGAAAGTGCTGACCACCCTGGTCAACAGACACATCACGGTAGACCGGTTTGAGGTGGCCACTCCGCCGCTCAGCGAGATATTCATCGAAGTCGTCAGGGGGCACCATGAATAAGACGCTGGTCATAAGCCGGCACGAGCTGCTGGTGACACTCAGAAGGACCTCCTTCATCCTGGCCACTCTGGCCGTGCCGGTCCTGCTGCTCCTGGGATTCGGGATATATCAAGGGGTGCAGCACTGGTACCACTCCGATGAGCCGGAAACCCGGTCTATCGGCTACGTGGACCACGCTGGCGGCTTTGACGAGTACGAGACCCAGTTTGGAGGCACACTCGTCCCGCTTCCGGACGAGGACACGGCCACACGGGCGCTCCTTTCCGGAGAGGTCGCCGAATACTTCGTGATCCCCGGCGACTACCTGTCGACGGGAGTCATCACCAGATACACCGCGCGAAGTGAGCTGGAGACGCCTCAGTCCACGGTGGAAAAGATCAGGGCGTTTCTGGTCTCGAACCTGGTGGGCGCCGAAGTCAGCCCGGAGGTCCTGGAGCGGGCGAAGGCCCCGCTGGGATTGACTTCGGTCCGGATCGATGAAGAGGGCGAAGTGGTGGGCGACCAGGAGCCGTTTCTCCAATTCGCGGTCCCCTACGTCTTTGGCCTTCTGCTGATGATGTCCATCTTCTTCGCATCCGGCTTCCTGCTCCAGAGCATCTCGGAAGAGAAGGAGAGCCGGTTGATGGAGGTCCTGCTCTCGTCGGTCTCGGCGCGGCAATTGCTGGCGGGCAAGGTGCTGGGGCTGGGCGCCGCGGGCCTGATTCAGATTGCTGTATGGGCGGTGTCCATCTGGGTGTTCGCCGACATCGCGGTAACCAGTATTCCGGACCTGGGCGGTTTGTCGATACCCCCGGGCTTCGTCGTTCTGGGCCTGGTCTACTACGTCATGGGCTACCTGCTGTTCGCCGTCATGATGGCGGTCCTGGGCTCGATCGGGACGACGGCCAGGGAGTCCCAGAGCTGGTCCAGCATCGTGGCCCTGTTGGCCATGCTTCCCTTGTTCTTCATCAACGTCATGGTGGAGGACCCGAACCATGCCCTGGCAGTGGTGCTCACCTTCGTTCCCGTGACGGCCCCCATGACAGCAGTGATGAGACTGTCATCCGAGGGCATCCCTGCCTGGCAGCTCTGCCTGAGCCTGGCCCTGCTCCTCTCAACCATCGTCTTCTCGATGTGGGCCGGAGCCAAGATCTTCCGCGCCTGCCTTCTCATGTACGGCAAGAGGCCCAGCGCGAGGGACTTCGTGACATACATCGCGCAAGCATAGTCTCCGCAGATGTCCCGGCCTTGGAAGCTCTGCTAACGCCGTCCGGACGCGGGCTCGCCGGTCTAAGTACGGACCACAACACTGGTATAGGTTCGCTTACGGATGCCGTGGGATCCGATGGTCACTATCATGGCAGGTGTGGGGAAAGACAATCGCAGCACCGGTCAGTATGATAACGGTCTGCAAAGAAGGAGGGTCCCATGATCAGGAGACTGGCAACCGCACTTCTGCCCCTGTTGCTTGTGGCAGCCTTGGCGGCCATGACCATCGGAATGGACTGCGGGCTCGATCAGATTGTCGTCACGTTCTAGGCTTGGGCCGCAGCGCTGGCATGACCTGGGTGGAACGAGGATAGTGCTGACTAGGTCTTGCTCCTTCCGCCAGGCCCCGTCTGGCGGATATGCCAGGTGGCGGTGGCCCTGGCGACCACCTGCCCGTGGCTCAAGACCGCAGCCTCCAGGGTGGCGGTCTTGCCTTCCCGGCGCACGACACGTGCCTGGCACGAAAGGGTCCCATCCAGGACGGGCAGAAGATAGGTGATCCTCATCTCGGCCGTGGCGCCCCACTCATCTTCCCCCAAAAGGGAATAGAGGGCCCCGCCCATGGCCCCGTCGGCCAGAGAGTATATGGCCCCGCCGTGAACGGCCCTGAGGGCCTGCCTGGAGTTGAAGAGGTCCTCCCTGACGGCCAGGGTGCATTCCGCGGACCCGTCTGCCGCCACGGTGTAGTCCCACCCGATCACGGTCTGGTAAGGGGTATGGTCTTCCCGCAACGCCACCTTGTCATTCATCGTCGCCTCCGCGCGGCCGGGGCCGCGGCCGTGCCCGGCCTTCTCTTGGGGAGCATACCAGTCCCGCCGCGGAATGTCGACTGCCTTCAAGGCTCACGACCTACACGTGCCGCTCCGGGCCTTGACAGAGCGAACGCATCCACTGTAGCATGACACCCATGGGGTGTAAGGGTGGAGCTTGAGTTTTCGACGAGCCGCCTGGCCAAGGCCAGTGTGAGCCTGGCGGAGGCCGGCCGGCTGTTCGGTGTCCCGGTGGGGAGGAAGTACATCCAGCGACTGGCGGTGCTCAGGGCCACGGACAGGTTCATTCACCTCTACGGGCACCGGGCGTTGCGGCTTCACGCCTTGAAGGGCGATCGCGCCGGCCAGTACTCGATGACTCTGACCGGGAACTACCGGCTGGTGGTGGAGAAGATCAAACAGGACAGAGTGCGCATTATGGAGGTGGAGGACTATCATGGCAACTAAGGTGGAGGCGTATCCTGACGTGGCCATCCCTCCGGGCGAGTATCTGGCCGAGGAGATACGGGAGCGGGGCCTGTCTCAGAAGGAGCTGGCCAGGCGCATGGGGCGGCCGCTGAACGCGATAAACGAGATCATCCGCGGGAAGAAGGCGATCACCGCGGAAACCGCGCTGCAGCTCGAGGAGGTCATGCCCCAGATACCGGCGCGGTTCTGGCTGAACCTGGAGGCTGACTACCAGCTGACCAAGGCGGTCTTGGAGAGGAAGTCCAGGGCCAGGTAGTCCGCCCCACGACGCTTCACGCTGCGCGGCAACAGGCGGTCGCCTGCCTTCCTGCGAGCTTCCCTATCACGCCGGCTCGCCGAGATACAGCGAGACCCGGTACATCCTCTCCTCCGCGAACCCCAGGTCCGTATCCGTGACCAGGGTCGTCTCCTCCCAATCACGGCTGCCCACGTAGTAGTCGTACAGCCACTGCCCATCGTCGTCGCGCCGGCCTTGACCGGCGCACATGTGCGATGAGACCTCCCAGTCCTCGTATCCGCCTGCCGGCCAGTTCAGCCCCTCGTGCTCGTAGACGGTCCTGGCTTCTTCGGGCATTTGCTCGAGCAGGCCCGGCCAGAGTTCGTCCAGGAGCTCAGCCACGGTCGTGGGCTTTCCCCATCTGGCGGACAGGGCGGCCAGCTGCTCTTCGTTCAGCTCCGCCTGCCACCAGTGGGCCGGCGTCATGAGGGCGTGGCCCTCGGGTATGATGGGGCCGCTGCCCCCCAGCCCGGGGATCACGATGGCCGCTGCGGCGGCGAGCGGCGCTATAAGGCAGACCGCGGCCATGATGATCAACAGGAACCTCTTCATTCTGCCCCGGGGGTCTTGCGGCACGGTCCGGCCCGCCGCGGCAGCAGGCGCCTTTGGCGGCCGGCTCACCCAGAAGGCTGCGGATACCAGGGCTACGGCCAACAGCACGGCGAAGACGACGCGGGTCTCATTAAGGTAGGTCCAGGGTGACCTCGGGGCCCGGGAGCGGCAACCAGGTCCACCAGAACAGGCCCAGGCCAATCAGAAACACGGCTGCCCCAACACACGGCAGGTACAGAAGGACCGTTCCCTTCCGGCTGCGGCGGGTCCTCTGGATGCGGCTGCCCATGGCGGATTCCGCCGTTCGGTGAAGAAGGCGCCAGGCCAGGAGCAAGGCGGCTCCGGCGACGGCCATCATCAGCAGGAGACCGATGACGAACTGCGGGACCCCGTGGATGCCGGCGGACGCCGCGAGCACCGTGCCCTCGAGGGAGACGTAATGGGCCAGGCAGTTGAACCCCAGGTACCCCAGTATGCCCGCCGCCATCCACCAGAACCGGTGTCTCCACACCGCCCACGAGTTGGTCTTGGCGTACTCGGGCCAGAA
>CALMBS010000244.1 GCA_937860285.1 uncultured Chloroflexota bacterium | reverse complement strand
CCCAAGACCCAGGTGCAGGACGGCCTGTTCGGCGTGATGGGCAACACCGGCGCAGCCCACCCGCTGATGCTGCTGGTGGCGGCCCTGCAGCAGGCGAAGGCCGGCGACACCATACTGGTGGCGGCCTGGGGCGACGGCGTCGACGTGATGCTCCTCAAGGTCACGGACGCGATTGAAAAGATGAAGGACCGGCATGGCGTCCTCGGCTATCTCAAGTCCAAGAAGATGCTGCCCGGCTACCTGAAGTACCTCAGACTGCGCCACCTCTTCTTCATGGAAGCCACCAGGATCACGGGGATCACCCCGGGCCTGGCCCAGCTCTGGAGAGAGAGGGATTCGCTGTACAAGCTGCATGCCTCCAAGTGCAAACAGTGCGGCTGGCTGGACTTCCCGATCCGCCGCATCTGCCCCAAGTGCTACTCCAAGGACAACTACGAGCAGGTCCGGCTTCTGCCCGAGAAGATCAAGCTGTACAGCTTCAGCACGGACACCATCCCCACCATTCCCGAGGTCACGGACCCGCCGCAGGGCAGGGCCATCATCGACTTCGAGAACGGCGCGCGGTTGGAGCTTGAGATGACGGACTTCGGCGATGTCCAGAACCTCAAGGTCGGTCAGGCGATGGAGATGACCTTCAGGAAGCTGGAGAGGCAGGGAGACGTGTCTGCCTACGCCTGGAAGTGCAAGCCAGTTCGGTAGGAAGGAGTGTAGAAATGGGATCGATAAAAGACAAAGTTGCCATCATCGGAATGGGTTGCACCCCGTTCGGTGACCTCTGGAAGATGGGCGTGTCCGACCTGATCATCAACTCGGCCTACGAGGCGTACGAGGATGCCGGGGTGGGCCCCAAGGACATCGAGGCGGTGTTCGTGGGGAACGTCTCTTCCAGCATGTGGACCGGCGCCACGGTGACCGAGGCGCTGCAGCTCGACAAGATACCGGCCACCAGGCTGGAGAACAACTGCGCCAGCGGGGCCGAGGCACTCAGGGTGGGTGCGTTCTCAGTCGCCGCGGGCGTGTATGACATGGTCCTCTGTGCCGGCTTCGAGAAGCTGAAGGACTATGGCAGCGGCGCCCTGGAAATGCCGGGCGGCCTGCATCCGATCACGGTGGTCGGCTCGGCCCCCGGTTCGTTTGCCAAATCGGCGGTGCAGTACTTCGAGAAGTACAAGATCCCCTTCGATAAGGGTAAGGAGATGCTGGCCAGGATCGCGGTGAAGAACCACGCCAACGGCGCGCTTCACCCCAAGGCCCACTTCAAGAGGGCCATCACCCTGGAGACCGCTTTGAAGGCTCCGATCATTGCCTGGCCCCTGGGCCTGTTCGACTGCTGCCCGGTGACCGACGGTGGCTCCGCTGCCATCATCACCACTGCGGAGAAAGCCAAGGCCATGAAGGTGCCCCATGCCTTGATCAAGGGCCTGGGCCTGTCGGTCGGACGCATTGACCCGTTCAAGGGCAAGTTCCGCTCCGACGTCGACATCACCTTCTGGGATGAGACCTGGGTGGCGGCGCAGCAGGTATACGCGCAGGCCGGGATCAAGGACCCGCGCAAGGAGATCGGCTCGGCCGAGGTCCACGACTGCTTCACCATCACTGAGCTTGTCATATACGAGTCCCTGGGGTTCTGCCCTCGCGGCACCGGCCCCGCGGAAGTGGAAAAGGGCTCCTTCGAGCTGACCGGTGATCTGCCGGTCAACACCGACGGCGGCCTGAAGTCCTTCGGCCACCCGGTCGGCGCCAGCGGGCTCCGCATGGTGTACGAGCTGTACAACCAGCAGCTGGGCAGGGCTGACAAGCGCCAGCTGAAGAACCCGAAGATCGGTTTGGCCCACTCCCAGGGCGGCACGCCCGGCATGTTCCAGGCCTCTGTCACCCTCATCGGGCCCGGCGCCAACTAGATGCACTGAAAACTGAGACATTTGCCACTGTGGGGGCAGCCACCGCTGCCCCCACACGCGGCAACTTCCTGCAGCGGGGTGGATGGGTGGGCCTCTGGTCTGTCCGGCGGCTTCGGTAGCTCAGCCCAGCGGCCGTCTTAGAGTTGTTGTCTATCTTTTGATTCGGGGGAAGGTCCCTCCAAGGAGGCTAGATGGAGTTTGGTTTCACCGCCGAGCAAGAAGCGTGGCGTCGAGAGATACAGGATTTCCTGAAAGATAACCCGCCTGAGAAGTTCCCCACTCAGTCAGGCGAGGATTCATGGGGCCATGGTGCGTTCTCCAAGGAGTTCGTCCGCCTGCTGGGCCAGAAGGGCTGGATACCGCTGACCTGGCCCAAGAAGTACGGCGGGGCGGAGCGGCCCAACATGGACCTGATGATTCTCTTTGAAGAGCTGGCCTGGGCCAGGGTCCCCTGGGCGGCAGGCGCGATCTGCTGGTCCATGGCCAACACCATCCTGGACATGGGCAGCGAGGAGCTGAAACAGGAGTTCCTGCCCGGAATCGGCAAGGGCGAGACCATACTCTGGCTGGCCATGAGCGAGCCGGACGCCGGCTCGGACCTGCTGGCCCTGCGGACGACGGCCGTGGAGCAGGACGACTGCTTCCTGGTGAACGGCCAGAAGGTGTGGAGCTCGCTGGCCCACATATCGGACTATGGATTCCTGTTCTGCCGGACCAACGTTGACCCCAAAGCCCCGGGCTGGGCTTCCATCAGCATCCTGATGCTGGACAAGAAGCTGCCGGGGGTGACGGTCCAGCCCATGGTCAGCATGCTGGGTGACCATTTCCATACCGAGGTCTTTCTGGACAACGTGCGGGTGCCGAAGCGGCACCTCCTGGGCAAGAAGAACGAGGCCGTGGTTCACCTGAACAAGACCCTGGAGTTCGACCGCTTCTGGGCCCGCTTCCCCAAGCCGCGGTTCTGCCAGAGGATCACCCATGACCTGGTGCAGTATGCCAGGGAGACCCGGCGGGACGGCGTGCTTCTCTCCCAGGACCCCAGCGTGAGAACGAAGCTGGTGGAGAGCGCCATCGAAATCGAGGCCTGCCGGCAGGTGCTGTGGAGCATCGGCTGGAAGATCGACAACAAGATGCCTCTCACCTATGAAGCGTCGGCGGCCAAGGTGCTGGCGGATGACATGGGTCTGCGCTTCTTCGACCGGAGCATGCAGATACTGGGGCCCTATGCCTACATGGGAGAGGCCGACAAGTGGGGCACTCTCCGGAAGAACATCAGGCGGTGGTTCCTGTGGACTGCCGGTGACAGCCTGGCGGGCGGCACTTCGGAGATCGCCAGGAACACCATGGCGACTACAGGGCTGAAGCTGCCCCGGAAGTAGCCCCATTCAGGTTGTGGAAAGAAGGAGTTAAGAAATGGACTTTGGCCTCAGCGAACAGCAGGAGATGCTGAAGAAGACGGCTAGGGATTTCTTTAAGACGGAGCTGCCCAAGACGCTGGTGAAGGAGCTGGCGAAGGACCCCAAGGGGTATCCGCCGGCGATGTGGAAGAAGATGGCGGACCTGGGATGGGTGGGGCTGGTGCTGCCGGAGCAGTACGGCGGGTCGGATGCCAGCTTCCTGGACCTCACCATCCTGCTGGAGGAGATGGGGCGGGCGTGCGCGCCCGGGCCGTTCCTCTCCACCGTGGTCCTGGGCGCACTGACCGTCCTGGAGCTGGGCACCGAGGAGCAGAAGAAGGCCATCCTGCCCAGGGTGGCCAAGGGTGAGGCCATCGTGACGATGGCCATCGCCGAGCCCCATGCCATCTACCGGCCCGACTGCTTTGAGGTGGAGGCCAGGCACGTGGCCCACCACTATACCATCAGCGGCACCAAGCTCTTCGTCACCGACGCTCACGTGGCGGACTACATCATCGTGGCGGCGAAAACGCAGGGCGGCGTGACCCTCTTCCTGGTGGATGTCAAGGCCCATGGCGTCACCTGCACTCTGCTGCCGGCGATGTTCGGCGAGAGGCAGTGCGAGGTGAAGTTCGACAACGTCAAGCTGACGCGGTCCGATATGCTCGGCGGCCTCAACCGCGGTAAGGAGTACCTGGAGCGGGTGATGCGCCGGGCGGCCGTGGCCAGGGCCTCTGAGGTACTGGGCGGCCTCGAGTACGTTCTGGAGATCAGCGTGCAGTACGCCAAGGACAGGATTGCCTTCGGCAAGGCCATCGGCTCGTACCAGGCCATCCAGCACCACTGCGCCAACATGCTGAATGACCTTGACTCCTGCCGGTGCATGACCCGCCGGGCAGCCTGGCTGGTGAGCGAGGACCTGCCGTGCGCCCTGGAGGTGTCACTGGCCAAGGCCCTGATGGGCCAGGCCTCCCGCCGGATCACCGCGCTGGGCCATGA
>CALMBS010000243.1 GCA_937860285.1 uncultured Chloroflexota bacterium | reverse complement strand
CAACATCTGCTCGGCGGTGGGCCGGGTGGTGCAGCCGAACTTCGCCGTGTACGGGACAGTCAAGGCAGGCCTCATCCACCTGACGAAGCTGATGGCCTCCGAGCTGGCTCCGGACGTCAGGGTCAACGCCGTGGCCCCCGGGTCGGTGCTGACCGACTCGCTGAGGTCGCTCCTGGATGAGCCCTCCCGGCAGAAGATGGCCAGCCTGACACCAATGAAGAGGATCGGGGAGGTGGCGGACATCGCCCTGGCCGCCCTGTACCTGGCTTCGCCCGCGGCGAAGTGGGTGACGGGCAAGATACTGGAGGTCGATGGCGTCCTGGAGACCACCAACATGCCTTTCTAGGGACGCGGCAGTCTGCGACCCGACCACCGCGCCGCGCACCCCGGCGGAGTCCGGGCGGAGAGGATCCCGCAATGGAAATGCCAGTAGTCAACCTGGAAGAGAAGGCCCGCCGGACCCCTGACCGACACCGGGCTGGAGTGGATATAGTGATTGACGGCATGAGGCCAGAGGACTGGGAGGAGGTCCGCTCGATCTACGCTGAGGGCATCGACACCGGCAACGCCACCTTCGAGGCCCTCCTGGATGCCCTGATAGAGGCCTCGGAGAAGGCGGGCATCTGGAGTCTGCAGGGAGGCATCTTCCCCGAGAACGCCGCCAGCCTGCATCTCATCAGGAAGCACGGGTTCCGGGAGATCGGCCGCAGGGAGAAGCTCGGCAGGATGGCCCACGGTCCGCTCGCCGGCGCCTGGCGGGACGTTGTCCTGGTGAAGCGGCGCAGCCGCGTGGCGGGCACAGACTAGGCCCGCCTGCGGCCAACCCAGAACGGGAGGCAGCGAATGGACGCCTTCGGATACGCCGGAAGAATCCTGCTGGTCGACCTCTCTTCCCGGCGCATCGAGACACTCCCCACGTCCGACTACGCCGACCGTTTCGTCGGCGGCCGGGGGATGGCCACCAGGCTCTACTGGGACCACGTGCCGCCCCGTGCCGGGGCGCTGGACCCGGAGAACGCCCTGGTGCTTGCCACCGGCCCCCTGGCCGGCGTCCCGGTGATCGGCGGCTCGCGCCTCTTCGTCTGCGGGAAATCGCCGGCCACGTCGCCGGAGCATTTCACCTACTGCAACATGGGCGGCGACTGGGCCGTGCGCCTGAAATCGGCCGGTTTCGACGTCGTCCTGCTGCAGGGCAGGGCCGAGAGGCCATCCTTCCTGCTGATCCGCGACGGCGGGGCCCAGCTCGCGGACGCCTCGGACCTCTGGGGCCAGGGCGCCATCCAGGTCCGCGAAGCGCTGGCCGCCCGCCTGGGTATCGAGACCAGCGTGGTCGCCATCGGACCCGCCGGGGAGAACCGGGCCACCCAGTCCTGCCTCATCGCCAGCAGCGATGCCGCCGGGGGCGCGGGCATGGGCGCCGTGCTCGGGTCCAAGAACCTGAAGGCCGTCGTGGTGCAGGGACCCAGGAGGAGAACGAGAGCGGCAAGGCCGGAGGAGATGCAGGAGCTGTCCGGATACTTCCGGCGCATCATCACGCCGTCGCCGATGGCCACCGCCGGGGGGGTGGACCTCCGCATAGCCGGGCCTCAGTCCAGAAAGGCCCCCTGCTTCGGCTGCCTGGGCGATTGCCTGAGGTGGGACTACCAGTCGAAGGACGGGCGGCGCGGCAAGTTCATGTGCCAGTCCGCCACCTTCTACCAGCCCATGGCCGAGATGGTCTACGGCCGGGACTACGAAGTGCCCTTCCGGGCCAACAAGCTCTGCGACGAATACGGCCTGGACACCATGGCCGTCACCCTGGTCCTGGTCTGGATGATCCGGTGCCTCCGGGACGGCATCCTCACCGATGAAAGCACCGGCATACCCATATCCAGGGTCGGCAGCGTGGAGTTCATCGAGACCCTGGTGCGGAAGATCGCGCTCCGGGAGGGCTTCGGCGACCTGCTGGCCCGGGGAGTGGAGGCCGCGGCCGGAAGCGTCGGCCCGGCCGCGGTGCAGAAGCTGACACCGCTGCTGGCCAGGGCCGGCCTGCCCACGGCCATCGACGCCCGGCTCTATCCCATGGTCTGGCTGCTGCTGGCCATGGAGCCGAAACTGCCGCTGGGCCACACCCACGAGATCACCCGGCTGGTGCTCCGATGGATCCAGTGGCGCCGGGGGGATAAGGACGGCTACGTCTCCAACGATGTCATCCGCCGCATCGCCCGGCGGTGCTGGGGCAGCGAGGCCGCGGGAGACCTTTCCGGCACGGAGGGCATGGCCCTGGCGGCCAGGATGGTGCAGGACCGGGAGTATGCCGAGGACTGCCTGGTGCTCTGCGGATTCCTCTGGCCCGTGATGGACTCCCAGTTCACTGAGGACCACCTGGGCGACCCCTCCCTGGAGAGCCGGCTGCTCTCCGCCGTCACCGGCCGTCACCTTGACGAAGCGGGGCTGGCCCGCGCCGGGGAGCGGGTCTTCAACCTGAACCGGGCCGTGCTGCTGAGGGAGGGGCACCGGGGAGCAGAGGACGACCGGCTGCCCGACCACTGGCATACCGCACCCTTGAAGTTCGACCTGACGAACCCCGACCTGCTCCTCCCGGGAAAGGGGGATGAGGCGGTGTCTATGAAGGGCAAGGTCGTCGACAGGTCCGAGTTCGAGGCCATGAAGCGGGAGTACTACGCGCTGCGCCGCTGGGAGCCGGCCACCGGGCGGCCGACGGCTTCGCTCCTGCGGGACCTGGGCCTCGCGGACGTGGCCGCGGGCCTCAGGACCTTATCATCACCAGGGCCATCTTGAACCGCTTCGGCGCCCTCAGCGAATGGGTCTGGCCGGGCGGCATGATGATCACGTCGCCCGCCGCCAGACTGTGGGGCTGGACCGAGATGGTGACCTCGGCCTCGCCATCCAGTATCTGGACC
>CALMBS010000242.1 GCA_937860285.1 uncultured Chloroflexota bacterium | reverse complement strand
GCGCGTCTTCTTCGATGCGGAGCACTTCTTCGACGGCTGGAAGGCGAACCCGCACTACGCCCTGCAGACGGCCGCCGCGGCCGAGGCGTCCGGGGCCGACTGTGTCGTGCTGTGCGACACCAACGGCGGATCGCTCCCGGACGAGGTGGCCGAGGCGGTGCGGGCGGTGCGCCGGAGGGTGTCGGCCCCCGTGGGCATCCACGCTCATAACGACGGTGAGCTGGCGGTGGCCAACAGCCTGGCGGCCGTGACCGCCGGGGCCGCACAGATCCAGGGCACCATCAATGGCTACGGCGAGCGCTGCGGCAACGCCAGCCTGTGCTCCATCATCCCCGCCCTGGAGCTGAAGATGGGCCTGGCGGCCATCGGCCGGGACCGACTGGCGAAGCTGGCCGAGGTCTCGCGCCACATCAGCGAGCTGGCCAACCTGCGGCCCTTCCCCCGGCAGCCCTACGTGGGGACCAGCGCTTTCACCCACAAGGGGGGCCTCCACGTCTCCGCCGTCAGCAAGTGGGAGGAGAGCTACCAGCACATCGATCCGGCCGCCGTGGGCAACCGGGCGGGGGTGCTGGTCTCCGAGCTGTCCGGCGTCAGCAACATCGTCCACAAAGCCCGGGAGAGGGGGCTCCCGATCTCCCGCAGGGAGGAGGCCCGGCGCATCCTGGAGCAGGTGAAGACCATGGAGAGCCGCGGCTTTCAGTACGAAGAAGCGGAGGCCTCCTTCGAGCTGCTGGTCCACCGGGCCCAGTCGAACTACAAGCCGCCCTTCGAGCTGGTCGACTTCATGGTGGTGGTGGAGAGCCGCCGCCGCCCGGCGGCCGGCGGCGGGGAGGTGCTGGCGGAGGCCACCGTCAAGGTCCGCGTGGGAGACGAGGTGATCCACACCGCCTCGGAGGGCGACGGCCCGGTGAACGCCCTGGACGCCGCCCTGCGCAAGGCGCTGACCTGGTTCTATCCCGAGGTGGCCCGGGTGGAGCTGGTCGACTACAAGGTCCGCATCCTGGATGAGAGCGCCGGCACCCAGTCCCAGGTCAGGGTGCTGATCGAATCGGGCGACGGGACGCGCCAGTGGCGCACCGTCGGCAGCTCCGAGAACATCATCGAGGCCAGCTGGCTGGCCCTGGCCGACAGCCTGGAGTACTGGCTGCTCCAGAAATCCTCCGCCTGAAGCCCTGCGGGCTGACGCCACCGCAGGGACCGCGGCCCGGGACCATCTCCGGGGCCCGGCCACATCCAACCCCCTTCCACGGTGCCGGAAGGCGCCCCGCCATCCACGAAGGCCAGCGCCCCGCGGCGGCGTTGTGACCGAAATGTGACCCGCCCCGCCGCAACTGAGATGCCGGTGTGAGGGCCGGGTGATATGGTACTGCCATGTACCTGGCCAGCGTCGGGACACACGTGGTTGGCGAACGCAGGGTCAAGGCGGTTCGCCACGCGACCAATAGGGGTACAGGAAAGTGCGGCGCGCGCTGGCGCCGCACCTGACGGTCAACCGTCCGGATCGGGGGCTGAGAGAATGATGAAAAGACGGACCTGCCGGCCTTTCTCTGTGAGGGGACAGAGGGGGGCGATCATGATGGAGCTGCTGATATCCATCGCCATCCTGGGCATTGTCGCTGTGGCCTTCCTGGGAGCCCTGGTGGCCGGCTACCGCGGCGTCCGGGTGGCCAACGACCAGACTATGGCCCAGAGCCTGACCAAGAGCGCCATGGAGAATATCGCCACCGCCCCCTTCCCAGTGGATAACGAAACGACCACCACCGAGAACTTCGACGTGGTGATAGGGGCGGACTACATCGACGAAGACCACGCGGTCTCGGACGACCCCACGCAGATGCAGATGGTCACGGTGACCGTCCAGTACCATGACAGCGGGGAGGCCATCAAGGTCACCCAGTGCGTGAAGGCACAGCCATGAAGACGGACCCGAGAAGAAGAGAGAAGGGGTTCACCCTGGTGGAGCTCCTGGCGGCCATAGTGATCATGGGCATCCTGGGGATAGCCATCGGCGGAGTCCTGGTCCAGCTGCAGCGCTCCGACCGGATCACGCACGAGATGACGGCCGTGCGCCAGGTCCAGGCCGCCGGCGACCGGGTCAGCATGGACGGCCTGCAGGCCCAGTACATCGAGATGGGCGCCAGCATGACCGCCGACACCGGCTTCCTGCACGTCAGCTGGATCGGCGAGTGGACGGACGATGAGGGCTACAACCTGAGGACCAAGAGCATCACCTACACCCTGGTCGCCAACGGCGATGAGTACGATCTGCTCCGCGCCGAGAACTGCACCTGGTCCATAGATGGTGATGACGTCGACTGCGCCGATACGTCCACCGTCATTGCCCAGCACCTCGATGCGGACGAGATGTCCTGCGCGTGGATAGATACCAGCGGGGACGGGACCCCAGACACCGAGACCTTCGCCTTCACGGTGGTGTGCACCGTGGGGACCAGGACCGAGGAAAGGACCTACGATATCACGCCGAGGCCGGCCAGCTAGGCCGGCGGCTGCGGATGTGTTTCTGGCAGCGGCAGTACATCCGGAACGGGGGCCGAACCAGGCAGGCCGCCGGGCCGGGGACGGCCGGAGGGAGGATGAAGCAGAGCATCCTCCCATGGAGGGGGCAAAATGGAAATCATGGATGATGTACTGGACCTGAAGGACTCACTGGAGGACGCGCTGGGAAGGCAGACGCGAAAGGCCAGGCGCGTGCTGCGCGGAGAGTCCGGCTTCAGCACCCTGGTGATCGTGCTGGTGATCATGGCGGTGGGCGCCATCATCATCACGCCGCTGCTCGCCTTCGTGGTCGTGGGGACCAGGGCGGGGAGGGTCCACAACCGAAATACGGACAGGCTCTATGCCGCCGACGCCGGCATACAGGACGGCCTCTGGCGGATATCGTCCGGAGACTACTACGACGACTGGAAGGGGACCTGGGATGACAGCGTTTTCGACAGCGATCCCCTGACCTACAGCGTGCCTGACATCAACGGCTGCACCGTCACCGTGACCTTGCGGCCGGTCTGGCTCCTGGACGGCCTGGAGACCCCGGCCCATGGCCGGATGCCGCACGCCGAGCTGGTGACCGTGAGCAGCGTCGCCAGCGCCGGGACCCTGCAGATCGTGGTGGTCATGGATGAGTCCATCCAGTCCGCCAAGAAGCTCGACCGCATAGGGGTCTGGCTGCCGTCCGGGTTTGACTATGTGGAGGGCTCCAGCAGCCTGGAAGATGACGACAGCGAAGACTGGTACTGTGAGCCCACCGTCACGGAGTGGAAGAGCGGCCACACCGTGATCTGGGACTACGCCACGGCGCTGAAGTTCGAGGACTTCCCCAACGTGGACGGCGAACGGATGGTCATTTCGCTGGACTACACCGGCGAGGGGGCCATGACCGGGTCCTGGTCCTGGACCCGGACCAACAGCAACGACATATACCTTTCCTGGAGCACCGACATCAAGATCTTCCAGATCGAGTCCACCGCCACCGACCCGGAGACGGGGGTGACCACCACCGTGGTCGCCGGCAACATGCTGAACGAGTCCGTCGGGACCTACCTGGCCTACTACGGGGACTACGAGGTGACCGGCAACGCCCTGATGAGGGAGATCGACACCGACAAGGTGAGGGAACGCCTGTACCTGGAATCGCCGGGCGAGATCTCGGTCATCCCGGAGAGCGCCACCGTGCGCCGGATACTCCTGTACTGGTCCGGGTGGAAGGAAGACCCGTGGGACATCTGGGACTATACCGCCGATGAACGGCTGGACCTGGCGGAGGATGCCGGCGTCACCCAGGTGTCCCTGAGGGCAGTGTACGACGGAGACGACTACGACCTGGGGACCGTCACCGCCGAGGAGTGGACGGTACTGCCCAACGGAAGTGAGTACAGCCCCAACGGCTGGTCCTACGGCTGTAACTGCGACATCACCAACCTGGTGCTGGGCGACCTGCCCGACGACTTCGCCGGCAACGCCACCTACTGGGTGGGGCACGCGGACACCACGGACAGCCCGACCACGACCCTCCGGGGCGTGTGGGGCACCAGCACCAGCAACATCTACGCCGTGGGGGAGGATGGCTACATCGCCCACTGCGACGGCTCCTCCTGGACCTCCATGACCAGCGGCGCCACGAACGACCTGTACGGCATCTGGGGCAGCTCGGCCAGCAACATCTTCGCCGTGGGGGCCGGCGGCACCATCCTGCGCTACGACGGCACTTCCTGGAGCGCCATGACCAGCGGCGCCACCAGCGACCTGTACGGAGTCTGGGGCAGCTCGGCCACCAACGTCTACGCCGTGGGCGCCGGCGGCACCATCCGCAAGTGGAACGGCACCACCTGGAGCAGCAGCTCCAGCGGCACCACCAGCAACCTGTACGGCATCTGGGGCAGCGCCTCCAACAACATCTACGCCGTGGGGGCCGGCGGCACCATCCGGAAGTACACCTCGTCCTGGGCCGCCAGCAGCAGCGGCACCACGCAGACCCTCTACGGCATCTGGGGCAGCTCATCGAGCAACATCTTCGCCGTGGGGGCCGGCGGCACCATCCGCCGGTACACTTCGTACTGGGGCAACAGCGGCAGCGGCACCACGCAGACCCTCTACGGGGTCTGGGGCAGCGGCTCCAACAACATCTACGCCGTGGGAGCCAGCGGCACCATCCGGCGCTGGAACGGCTCCTTCTGGGGCAACAGCAACAGCGGCACCACGCAGACCCTACATGGGGCATGGGGCACCAACTCCAACAACATCTGGGCCGTGGGGGCCAGCGGCACCATCCTGTTCAACAACGGTTCCTCCTGGTCGGCGGCATCGACCGCGACCGGCCTCTACGGGTGGGTCAACGGACACTCTGGCGAGACCATCTCCGCCAGCACGGAGTACCCGCTGAGCGACGTGGTGGACAACCAGTGGGCCAACGCCTGCTGGTCCATCATCACCCTTTACACCAGCCCGGTCACCCTGGCCCACCAGATGTACCTCTTCGACACGTTCCGCTACTGGAACAGCGAAGACGACGTGGAGTTCACCCTGGACGGCTTCCTGGCCCCGAAGGGCATCGCCGATGAGGATGATGCTGTGAGGTTGACCTACTTCGTCGGCGAGGGTGACCAGTGGTACTCCAACGGCGACAACATCTACCTCAACGGGACCCAGCTCAATCCGGGCAACTCCGTCAGCGGCTCGGCCGCCCCGGACGACAACGCCATGAACAGCTCCTCGGACAGCGGCGGTGTCACGGGCTACCCGCCGGATGACGGGATCGACCTGGACACGTACAGCATAGACGGCAGCGAAGGTATCATTGACCCCGCCGATACCGAGGCCACGGTCCGGCTCACCACGGGCACGGACGTCTGGAACCTGATCTACATGATCCTGTCGTTCCGCAGCGACAACGTGGGCAGCGGCTGTCTGACATACGTGGTGATATAGCAGGCCTGTGTGGCATCCGGCGCGGCCGCGCCGGATGCCACCCCTTATGAGCCCCCTGGCTCAGTATTGTTGGCCATTCAGGTCTATCCCCGCTATCCCGGCCATGTCAAAATCGAGAACCGGTGGAAAATGCCAGACGGCCGGATCATTTGTAGTCTGCCTGCGTCGACATCCGGCCCAAGCATGGAGATGATGTACAGATGATGAAGTCCAACACATTCCAGTCCCTGAAGGCTACGAACCTGAGACTCTCCTTTTCCATCTCGCCTCTCACCAAGTGGATCCTGACCATACTGGTCCTGGGCATTGGCATCGCCGTGATCGCGTACTCCTATACCCAGGAGCAGTCGAAGAACCACCAGCTGCAGGACCAGGTAGACAAGGCCTCAGCCACCCTGGTCGACAACAACCTCAAAATGAGGGACCTGGAGGGGCAGCTGGCGGACGCTAACCTGAGCCTGGCGGAGATGCAGGCCCGCCGCCCGCCGGAAGATCGCCAGCATCAGCGCCGCGCGCGTGCCGAAGTGGTGCTGGATGACGCCCCACGTGACGCCGGCGCGGCGGGCGATGGCGTTGGTTCTCGCCCGGTAGAACCCCTCCTCGAGGATGCACTCGACGG
>CALMBS010000241.1 GCA_937860285.1 uncultured Chloroflexota bacterium | reverse complement strand
CGGCGATGGACTCGATGGGCTCCCCGTAGACCACGTTCCGGACCCAGAGTCTCACCCGCCCGGGCAGGTCATACCTCTTGTGGTGAGAGGCGAGGGTGCTCACCTTGCGCTCGATGCGCCGGCCGATCTGGCCCCTGGTCTCCGACATGGCTTCCGCCGGACTGAGGTCCGTCAGGCCTCTGATGATGGCGGCCTCGAGAAGATCGCTGGCGGGCCCCGCGACCGGGCCGGCCAGAGTCCGGTGAAGCCCCCAGCCCTTGACGTCGCCCAGGACCTCCATCACCTCCACCATTCCCGGAACTCCCAGCGGCTCCATCAGAGCCCCAAGGCGGGAGCGGTACTCGCCTGACCTGAGCTCCGCCTCAATGGTCATGATGGCGGCAGCCGCCCTCTCGGCCGCTTGGAGAGCCTCGTCATCATACAGCCCGTGTGAGGGTTCTCCCAGGAGCAGCGCTCCGCGGCCCTCCGGGGACAGGCCGGCGCCGACGGCCTCCAGCCTGGGCTTGACCGCGCTGACCAGCCGCTCGTGGGCCAGGTACGCCGGCGTCCAGACCTGGCGAAACTCCGGGATCTGCAGCAGCTCCGCCGCCAGGTAGAAGCGCGCCAGGACGTTGTCGATCAGGGTGATGTCCTCTTTCGAGAGGGCGCACGTTCGTTTGTGCCCGTCCGCGGGGTCGCACCCGCAACTCTCGGCCGCCGACTCAGGGACGTGCTTCGACATAGCTAATGTACACTTCCCATTTCCCTGTCCGCAGTTCGGCATGGGCTGGCGTAGCGGGAACCGGCGGCAGACTGCTGGGGGCTTGTTCGACGGCTTGTTCAGGAGTTGCAGCCCGGGCTGAGCCATGACCCTTCCCAAAGTAGAAGTCGAGGATCGCGCCCAGCGTCGCGGACCTGCTTGCCAGAGCCAGCCGGGCCTGCTCCGCTTCGATCAAGGGCTTGTACTTGCCTGGGACACTGTAGGTGGGGCTGGACATGGTTCAATTTGTAAGAGCGCCCCAAATGCTTGTCAAGAGTTAAGCGTCAGGCCCTGCGGGCCCGCCTGGGCGCGCGGGCCGACTTCTGCGCTGACGGTTTACGTTTGCATTTGCTTCTGGCCTTGCGTTTGGGTTTACGTTTGGCACAAACGGCTGCTTGCGCCGACAACGCTTGCGTTTGGGCCCCGTTTGTGGCCCTCACGAGCACGCGCGTGCGCACATGTGTCTCGCGCGCGCACGCTAGCGCGTGAGTCAGCCGCAAACCGCGTTCGAGCCTCTTGCAGGGACAATTGTCACGGGCCGTGAGCAGCTGTCAACATTCAAGCGCCATCTGAAGGGAGTCCTGCACTGCGGGCAGCAAGTAGATCCTCACTGCTGCCATCCCAAAGACTCCGTGTGGAAGTCTGCCGTCCTGGTGGAGGGTTGGATCGTCAGGTATAGGCCGCCCAACCGGAACAGCTGCAAACGGCGACAATCCAACCGGCGATCTTCGAGTTCGAACATGAGGATGGACCCCAATGACCGAAGGGGAATCGCCGTGCTCACCCGTGAATGGCGGACAGGTTGGCTTGTGCACTGAGGCGTCTCGTGGTCTTCCGGGTTGCCTCGAGGTCGTCTGACAGTCTGTCAGCAACCTTGTAGGTGGTCTTTGTGGCCGCCGGGCAAGACAAGGTTCCGAGAGAAATAGCGGAGGCGTTTCCCTGCCATTCGCCACTCTCGTTTGGCGAGGAACAAACCGACCTCTGATCAGGAGCTCAAGAGGACGATGTCGCCCCATGACATCCAATGGCATAGCGCGCAGCCTGCTGGACAGTCAACCGAGTCCCTTGTGCTTGCGGAGGGTGGCGCGTTACGTGGACTGACGTGCAGTCTGTCGGCAATTGGTCAGTAAGGTAGACACGACTCGCTCCTAATAGTACAATGCCGTGAATGAGGAGGCCAGCGTACTATCACGACCTGAACTGTTCGCACTCGATCCCGCACGGCGGCAACGAAGACGCGACAGCAGACCCGATGACAAGATGCGCTGAATGATATGGTTCTATCGACCGATATCTACGCAATCGACGATGGCGCTCGATTCCATAGCGTCGACCTTCACGTTCATTCCTACGGCGCGTCTGGTGACGTTAAGGACTCGACGATGACACCATCAGCCATCGTTGACTCGGCAGTGCGACAGGGTCTCAGTGTCATAGCGATTACGGACCACAACTCAAACTTGAACGTGCAGTCGGCAATTGACTATGCTCAAGGGAAGCATGCCGGTCAGATACTCGTGCTGCCGGGCGTTGAACTCACTACGGCGCACGGCCACCTGCTCGCATACTTCGCACCTGACCGCACGGCTGATCTTGCGAAGCTCCTATCACGGCTGAATCTGATCGGAGAGATGGGAGCCGATGACACCCGGACCGCCAAGTCCATGGCCGACGCGATTGCTGAGGTCGAGAGACTCGGCGGGATCTCCGTTGCCGCTCACATTGATCGGGAGAAGACCGGTTTCGATGCGTTCGCCCCCGGTTCGCAAAACTGGAAGAAGGACATCATTACCAGCCCCGGCCTCTATGGCCTCGAGTGCGATTCCGCAGATACATTGCTTTGGTACTCTGATCAAGATGAGGCCGGGTCAGCCGGAGCGGAGCGCAAGAAAATACTCGGTGCACGCCAACTAGTTGTCCCCGCTCGCTACCACCTTGCCCACGTTCAGGCCTCCGATGCCCATTCGATGACGCAGTTTGAACGTCAAGACCCAGCCAAACCGTGGACGCGCATCAAACTCGCGGAGTTGAGCTTCAATGCCTTGCGCGTTGCATTTGTCGACCCAACGGCCCGGGTGCGAGCCTGTGCCGCGGTGCCCCATTCTATCCCGCGCGTCCGCGGCGTGGCAATCACCGGAGGCTTTCTTCACGAAGAGAGAATCCACTTCAGCGATAACCTCAACTGCCTGATCGGTGGTCGTGGCACTGGCAAATCAACAGCGATACGCGCAATCGCATATGCGCTAGGGGTGGATGACGAATTCCAGGAATACGATAACTGCCCGGATTCCGTCACGGTCTTCTGCGAGGACACAAATGGGATCCTTTACCGTTACGTGCGAACCCGCGGCGGCGACATCGAGGTCAAAGCCAAAGAGGACCGATCGGTCACCGACGTGCCGATCGACGCGTTCCGCATTGAGTATTTCGGCCAAGGTCAGCTTGCCAAAGTCGCAGAGGACCCGCTGAGACACCCAGACTTGCTCCAAGCATTCTTGGACCGACACACCAATCTGCGCGATCTCATCGAAACCGAAGAATCGCTTGTGACGAGGCTCCGTGAGAACGCTGGCCGCTTGAATCCACTCGAAACCGCCTTCTCACAACTCACTGATAAGAAGAAGTACCTCGCGGAGATTGCAAAGAAGTTGAAAATCGCAGAGGAGGGAAATCTCCGCGACGTGGTTGCCATGCAGAGCAAGCTGGCGTCCGAGAAAACCGTTCGCGAATCTGTAGAGGCAATTGCGGTCGAATACACGACGGGATGGTCCCTGTCAAACATACAACGAGATTTCGATCAGATTCTGGCAACGGCTGGCGCCTGCACCAGCGATGAGGCATCGAGCAAGACCATAGCCGCGATCAAAGCAGCATTGGCTGCAAGCAACTCAGCAGTCAAGCAGAAGGAGCAGGAGCTGAACAAACTCCTGAAGTCCTGCGCACAGGACCTCTTGAAGTTGGCGGGGGACTTGAAAGTCAGCCATCAGCGCATGAGTGGTGACGTGGCGAAGAAGCTCGCTGACTTGAAGAGCCGAGGCCTCGCCACTGACATTCCGGGTCTAGACCAGTTGCTTCGTCAGAAGACGTCGGTCGCAAAGGAGATCGCTGCAGTCGAGCAGCGTGCCAGCGAGCGCAAACAATGCCGAGAGGAGCGGGCGAAGCTGCGCACGGAATTGGCGGAAGTCCGATCGCAGATGACTGCTCGCCGGAAGGCTCAGCTCAAAGGGATCAACTCCAATCTCGCCATGACCATCAGAGAGTACACCGTATTCCTGAAGTATGACGACGCGGGAATCACTGCAGAGTTCGAGTCGTTCATGCAGGAGAAGATGCACGGGACTCACCTTCAGGACAATCAGATCCAGAACCTGTGCAACCGCATCACACCGTCGGAGCTTGCCGACGCAGTCCTGGAACGGAATCACGAGAAGCTCGCCGCAATCATATCGGCTGAATGGGCTGCAAGGATCATCGAGAAGCTCTGCTATTGGGATATTCTTTTCGACCTGCAGGCTCTTGCGAAGCAGCCGAAACCGATCATAACGGTTCGTACGAAGTCAGTGCCGCCAAAGGACATCCCAGTTCTTCAGCTTTCGGACGGACAACGTCACACGATTCTCCTGACCATTGCTGTACTCGCGGAATCAAACGTCCCGCTGGTGATCGACCAACCAGAAGACGACCTTGATAACGCCTTCATCTTCTCAAGCATTGTCAGCACGCTGCGTGCAGTCAAAGAAATGCGGCAAGTCATTCTCGTCACACACAACGCGAATATTGCCGTTCTCGGTGATTCTGAACTGCTTCTTCCCATGTACCGCGAGAATGACTGCGGGAGGATACTGGACCGAGGATCAATCGACAAAGATGCGACCAAGCTACGCACATTGAACATCCTGGAAGGCGGAGCTGACGCGTTCCAGAGACGGAAAGAAATGTACAGCCATTAGAACGCGTTGCCAGCGCTTGACTGGGGAGGACCCTAGACGAGGCTCCCAGGCTTCAACAACGTCCCTGCTCTCTCCCTCCCTGCTATCTCCGACCACTTCGTCACCGCGATAGGGATTGACACAGATACGGAAAGAAGCTGCGCTCAAGTGGGGAACATTAGGGTTAGATCATGCCGCCCTGAGAATGTCTGCTATCACTTCATCGATTGAGTATCCGGGCCTAACTTCAATCAGAAACACCCCATTGCGGGTGCACCTGCGCTTCTTGGTGGCATCCCGTCTCCTCGTTTTCTGGAAGGACTCTTCCCCCCCGAAGTACTCAACAGGTCGGTCGTGTTGGATGCCTTGGAACTCGACTGCCACAGCTAGGCGTGGCATATACACATCGAGATGCTGACCCTGCAACCACTCCGGAGTCGCGTGTTGAATGACCTCCTCGTTCTGGATGTCATTTTTCACGGATATGACCCACCTGGAGGGCCGATTTTTCACCGAATTGACCCACCCTGTTTTTCAGGTTATTGACCCACCCCATTGTTCAAGTAATTGACCCACCCCCGGGACGCACCGCCACTCGATACGTGGCATCCTTGGTCCAGCTGGCATTGAAGGAGGCTGGACCGCACAAGATGGCAAGAAGGAGAGTAACGGTGCGCGATATTGCAGAGATCCTTGAGCACTGGCAGGCGGGACGGAGCATCCGGGGCGTGGCCAAGAGCCTGGGGGCCAGCCGGCCGACAGTGCGCAAGTACATATCCATCGCCGAATCCCACGGTTACGGTCCGGCCCAACCGCCGCCGGCCCAGGGCTGGAAGGCATTTCTGGAAGAGGTGGCCCCCGAGGTGTTTGACCCGGCGGCGCAGTCCAAGGTCTTCGCCGAGCTGCGCTCACATCGTGCCCGCATCGAGGAGATGCTGGCGGACACCAGCCTGCTTACTGGCTGGCAGAGGTTGCGTGACGAGCTGGGCCTGACGGCCTCCTACAGCAGCTTCCGGCGCTATGTGCTGAAGCACCTTCCCGGGTTGTTGGAGCGGCCTCATGTCACGGTGCGCCGGGAGGACCCGCCGCCGGGCGAAGAAGCGCAGATAGATTTCGGCTACCTGGGCATGTGGACGGACCCGGCCACCGGACAGAGGTGCCGCCTGTGGGCCTTTGCCATGGTGCTGTCCCACAGCCGGCACATGTTTGCCTGCGCCGTCCGCCGCCTGGACCAGAGGTCCTGGCTGGAGAGCCACGTGGCTGCCTTCGAGTTCTGGGGTGGCGCCCCTTTGCGTCTGGTGTCCGACAATCTCAAACCGGGGGTGCTCAAGCCCGACCTCTACGACCCCCGCCTCAACCGCGGTTACGAGGAGATGGCCCATCACTACGGCGTGCTCATCGACCCGGCCAGGGCAGGCAAGCCCAAGGACAAGCCGAAGGTGGAAAGGATGGTGCCTTACATCCGGGGCAGCTTCTGGGCGGGAAGGGACTTCTCCAGTCTCGATCAGATAAACGGGGAGATGGCGCAGTGGTGCCTGAAGGTGGCCGGGCAGCGAATCCACGGCACCACCAGACAGCGGCCGGCGGAGGTCTTCTACGCAGAGGAGCGGGCCACGCTGCGGCCGCTGCCGCCGGATCCATTTGAGATCGCCACCTGGGGCAAGGCGAAGGTGGGCTGGGACTGCTACTTCTACTCCGGCGGCGCCGGTTACACCATTCCCTATGCCTACGCTGGCAAAGAGATTACGGTACGGATCACTCCCCGGCTGGTACAGGCCTATGCCGGCTATGACCTGGTCAAGACCCACCTGCGTGTGCCCAAGGGACGGCGGGCCACGGACTGGGAAGACTTCCCGCCAGAGAAAGCGGCCTTCTTCAGGCGCACCCCGGACTGGTGCCGCCAGCAGGCGGCCCAGACGGGGGAAGAGGTGAGCAAGACCGTGGAAAGCCTTCTGGCGGACCACCTCCTGTACCACCTGCGCCAGATACACGGCATACTGAGGCTGTCGGAGAAGTACGGCGCCGCCCGCCTCAACGCCGCCTGCGGCCGGGCCAATGCCTTTGGGGATCCCTCCTACCGCACGGTGAAGACCATACTGGAGAAGGGATTGGATCAGGAGACGGCGCTGGCCGCGGCGCCGGTGTCCGCCGGGGCCTTCCTGCGAGGCCCGCAGGGGCTGCAGCTGGATCTCCTTTGGGAAAGGGGGGTGCACCGTGGGTGACGTCCATCACCTGCAGGGGAAACTGAAAGCACTGAAGCTGGGGGGCATGCTGGACAGCCTGGACCTGCGGTTGGGGCAGGCCCAGCAGAGTCACCTGGGCTACGTCGAGTTCCTGGAACTGCTTCTGGAGGATGAGCTGCAGCGGCGGGCCAACAAGAGGCTGGTCAGCCGTGTAGCCAGAGCGCGCTTCGATGAGGTGAAGACCTTCGAGTCCTTCGACTTCACCTTCAATGCCAAGATCCCGGTCCAGCAGATCAAGGACCTGGCTACCTGCCAGTTCATCGAGCGACAGGAGTGGGCGCTCATAGTGGGGCCGGTCGGGGTGGGCAAGAGCCACACCGTGCAGGCATTGGGCCATCAAGCCTGCCGGATGGGGTACAAGGTGCTCTATACGAAGACGTCCCGGCTACTCTCGGATCTTGGCGGTGGCCATGCGGACGGGAGCTGGGAGAGCCGGCTGCGCCGCTACATACAGCCCGACCTGCTGATACTGGACGACTTCGCCATGAAGGAGTTCACGGTGCAGCAGTCGGAGGACATCTACGAGCTGGTGGGAGAACGCCACCAGACGGGCTCACTGGTCATGGCCTCCAATCGCCTACCGAAGGACTGGTACCCCCTCTTCCCCAACCCCGTGCTGGCCGAGGGGATACTGGACCGGCTGGTCAACCGGGCCCATCACGTGATCCTGACAGGCAAATCCTACCGCCCGCTCCTGCGCCCGGACAGGGACAAGGCGGGCCAGGCTGCAGAGGGAGGTGAAAGCGGTGTAAAATGACCGGCGTGGCAGTGTCCCGGGAGTGGTCAAATTACTTGAAAACACCCCGGGTCAATTCCGTGAAAAGTGACATTCTGGAGGCGCTCGACGATTTGGTAGTACAGCTCAGTCTCGGACACCCACCCCTCGCCAACCGCCGGGAGTCCACCCTCGGCCCTAACCACATTCTCTGCCTGGCGAGTCTGCTCCGCCGCGAATGCAAGCGCACGAGGATTGAGGCTGAACGAGTAGGCCACGAGGCGTTCGACCTGTCTCGATCGGGATGAACCGCCGAACACAAAGTAGGCATGGGATTGAGAATCGGATGCCCAGTCGGGCAGGAGAGGCGGATGTCCATGTGCGCTTCGTTGCTCAAGCTGAATGTGGAGGAAGCTCGCAACTTGTGGTAGATGCCTCCGGCCGAAGGGGGTCAAGTGCGGCCCGGCTAGCGCCATCAGCTCTTCAGCGTCGACGTCTAGATGAATGGCCAATCGCAAGCTGAGTATCGAATCGGCAAGGCTGCTAGCTGCGCTTCCCAAGGCAGGTTTTGGCATGTGTTCCAGAGCGTTAGCATAGTCCTGCAGGACGACGTGGCAATCTGCAATCCACCGCGAGCATGACCTCACCACAGTAGGCGCGGAATGGTACGCGGACCGAACGGCGGTGAGCTCCGCGATGGCCTGATCGGGAGGGAGATCAAGAACAGAGTACAAATAGACGAACAGATAGGATATTTGGTCGTCAACCGAAATAGCAGTGCCTTTCTTCCACGCGGCTAGCCAGGTTTGGTAGAAAGCCGATTGTTCCTCAGACATGTCGCTGAATGAGGGGAAGTACTGCTTGAAGGGGGGAACGCGTTCAACTCTATCCATGTTGTCTGGTTCTTGGCGCGCTATTCGGTGCCGAGTGTCGCTCTCACGTGGTCGAATGTCGGTCTTGTGCCGAGCCCTTTGCAGAACTCATCGACAAACCTTATGCTAGATTCCACGCACCACCTTGCGCAGCCGTACCCAAGGACCTTGTCGGGATAGAACGGACTTCCCACCCCCGCTAGAGGGTTTTTCTTGAATTTCCCCTTGAGCTGCGTCTCAAGTCTGTGAACATCGGTTGGCTGTGGGGGTGCAGTGCTGCCATCCGGCATCCACGCAGGTTGGTAATGCATCAAAGTGTTGCGTAGATCAATCATTGCCTGCGCGTCCTTATAAGGCGCGACACGCCGGTCAAGTCCCTTCCTGTTCGCAAGATCAAGAAAGACCTCGTATTTCTCAAGAATACGGTATCTCGCCGTCTTTGGTATGCCGCGCCGCCACATCCTACCCAGCAAATCGATGACATCTTTGTCCAATGGGTTCAGATGTTCCATGTAGCATTCAGCTGCATCCGAGAAGAGCTCATTGATGTGAGCCTCCAAGAACCCGGTGGCCATCCAAATCGCCCCTATGACATAAGATTGGTGCTCAAGGTAGTCTGGCCTACTAGGAGGAGTGTTGTTCGCCTCCCTTTTCCCGGCTTCACGTGCGAAATATGCTGCCGACTGCACGAGTTGGATCGATAGATACTTGCGCGATTTCACCGTCACGCCTTCAGTCCACTTCATTGGCATGTCTCCGTTCAAAGTAGCCGGAAGTTCACGTCATCCTTCACTGCAATCTCTGCCCATTCGGGGATCCTGTGGACGCCCGACCCCGATGCGCTGAATGATACCGCAGGTACTATCCAAAAGGAAATCCTTGTGGACCTGTGCTCTTTCGCCCCGCCGACGCGCTCTGCATCGCAGGTACC
>CALMBS010000240.1 GCA_937860285.1 uncultured Chloroflexota bacterium | reverse complement strand
GAGCTGGTCAACGACCTGGAGCCGGAGCAGGCGAAGGGGCGCCCTCACTTCGACTCCCTGACTCCGATATTCCCCAACCGGGTGTTCAACCTGGAGACCGTCCCCGAGAACGTCGCCTGCCGCCTGATCAACCTGGTGGCGCCCATCGGCCGGGGTCAGCGGGGCCTCATCGTTTCTCCCCCCAAGGCCGGGAAGACGCTGCTGCTGAAGCAGATCGCCAACGCCATCTGCACCAACTACGAGGACGTCCACATGATGGTCTGCCTCATCGGAGAGCGTCCTGAGGAAGTGACGGACATGAAGCGCTCCGTCAGGGGCGAGGTGGTGGCGGCTACCTTTGACGAGATGGTGGAGAACCAGACACACGTCGCGGAGCTGGCCCTGGAGCGGGCCAAGCGGCTGGTGGAGGCCAAGATCGACGTGGTGATACTGCTTGACGGTATCACCCGCCTTACCCGGGCCTACAACCTGGGGGCGCCCTCCAGCGGGAGGACGCTCTCGGGCGGAATTGACCCGGTGGCCCTCTATCACCCCAAGCACTTCTTCGGCGCGGCCAGGAACATCGAGGAAGGCGGCAGCCTGACCATACTGGCCACCTGCCTGGTGGACACCGGCAGCCGGATGGACGACGTCATCTACGAGGAGTTCAAGGGCACCGGCAACATGGAGCTGCACCTCGAGCGCCGCCTGGCGGAAAGGCGCATCTTCCCGGCCATCGACATACCGCGCAGCGGCACGAGGCGCGAAGAGCTGCTGATGGACGAGCAAACCATCAAGCAGATCTGGCTGTTGAGGCGGATGGTGAGCATGATCGCGGCCGATTCCAGCTCCAATGCCCACGACGGGACCCAGTTGGTCCTGGATCGGCTGGCGAAGACCAAGAGCAACGCCGAGTTCCTGGCGACCCTGAGCAAGGGCACGCTGGGCTAAGGCCCATCAGGCCCTGGGCCTGATGGGCGTCAGCACCGGGGGTTCGACGGCTTCGGCCGTCAGCCTCAGGGGTTTGACAGCTCGGGCCATTCGCTACGCGCTGCCGGGCTTGGAGAGCGGTTTCCCCGCCCGGCACAGTGGACACTCCTCCGGCGGGTAGCTGGGCACCGACGTTCTGTGGCAGCTGAATAACGGCGCCCCGAAGTCGATCGAGCCCCCGCTTCTGTCAACCAGTACTCCGACACCTGCCAGTTCCCCGCCCTTCCGGGCCACCTCGTTTATCACCTCCAGGACGGAACCGCCGGTGGTCAGGATGTCGTCCACCACCAGCACCCGCTCCCCGGGGGTAATCTCGAACCCGCGGCGGAAGACGCGGGTGGCGCCCTCGCGTTCGGCGAAGATGCTGCGCAGCCCCAGCTGCCTGGCCACCTCGTAGGAGATGATGACGCCCCCGGTGGTCGGCCCGGCCACCAGCCGGGCACCGTGGCCCCGGAAGTGGGCGGCGATCATGGCGCACAGGCGTTCCGTGTACCGCGGCTGCTCCAGGATGCGGAACTTCTCCCAGTAGACCGGGGAATGCCGTCCCGAGGTGAGCAGAAAGTGCCCTTCGACTATGGCGCCGGCCTCACGGAACATCTTCTCGGCTGCGGCTTCCTCGCTCATGCCCATCTCCTTCAACCTGCCGGCTATGTGGCCGCCGACGCCAGGTGCTATTATTAGTGGCTGATCCGGCCGGCTAGATTATAGGGCATCGGGCGGCCGCAGTTCTAATCGCCGGCCTCTGAAGCCATGGACGAAACAGATCTCATCCGCGCCAGCCAGGAGGGAGACCTCGACAGCTTCAACGAGCTGGTGCGGACCTATGAGAAGATGGCCTACAACCTGGCCTACCGCATGCTGGGTAGCCAGCAGGCTGCCGAGGATGCCACACAGGAGGCATTCCTCTCCGCGTGGAAGAACGTCCGCCGTTTCAGGGGCGGGAGCTTCAAGGCCTGGGTGATGCAGATCACGGCCAATGCCTGCCGCGATGAGCTGCGCCGGAACAAGAGACACCCGGTGATCCCGCTGGAGTCGCTGCCGTATGACCCCCCGGCCATGTCCGAGTCGCCGGAGGACTACGCGGTGCGGATGGAAACGGGCGAGCGCGTCCAGAGGGGGCTGGCCACCCTCTCCCGAGATCAGCGGATGGCGGTGGTGCTCTGCGACATCCAGGGGCTGAGCTATGAAGAGATAGCCCGGGCCATGGGTTGCTCCCTGGGGACGGTGAAGTCCCGTATCAACCGGGGCCGGTCCCAGCTGCGGGACTACCTCGTGAAGACGGAACATATTACAGGACAATGACGTCTTAGTGAGTAGAGGCCCGAGAATGCGTCTGTTTGGCTGGTTGCGGAAGGACGAGTGCTCCCGGACGAGGGCGCTTGTCTCCGAATACGTGGACGGAAGGCTGCGGCCCGAAGAGCGGGACGGCGTGGAACAGCACCTGGCGGCCTGCCCGGGCTGCCGGGCGGAGCTGGAGTCGCTCCGGGCCACCGTGGCGCTGCTCCGCGGACTGCCCCAGGCAGTGCCTGCAAGGCACTTCGTCGTGGCTCCGGCCAGGCCCCTGCCGGGCCGCCGGTCACTTCCGGCCCTGCGCTATGCCACGGCGGCCGTCGTGGTCCTCCTGGTGGCGGCTGTGGCCGTGGACTGGGCCGGCGCGTTCGAGAGGGAAACGGAACCCACCCAGTTCGGGACTGCGATGCTGGGTGGTGCGGAAGGGGAATACTGGACGGTGGGCGGGGTCAGAAACACCGTCAATTCCGACGAGGAGACCCGGGTGGTCCTGGTGGTGCCGGATGGCACCGACACGGCCTCGGCGGCGGTGGAGTCGGTTTCCACCAACGGAATGGTCTACGGGAGTGTGGAGGCCCCTGCGGCCGGCCTGACCCAGGTGGTGTTGAAGGAGAGTGGAGCGGAGGCGGTGGCCAGCGGTGATGTGGAGGAGTTTGCGGTGGTGTCCGTCCCCAGCGGCAGCACCATGGCCCTGGCGGTCAATGACGGCTGGTTCGCATCCGCATTCGATGGGGTGGCAGAGGGCGGCGATGGATCGCGCCTGAGCATGGTTAGCAGTGACTACAGCGCTCTGTACTCGTTCGACATGGCTGATTCCGAGAGGGTGACAGCGACCGCTCCCCGGACGGCCAGCGACGGATGGCTGCGCCCCGTGGAGTATGCACTGGTCGGGCTGGTGGCACTTCTGGGGGCGGCGGCGACCGGCGTCTGGCTCTGGAGGCGGAAGGCGAGGCTGGCGGAAGCCAGGGTGGACCGGGCCCGTCAGTAGGGCTGGCGGCCGCGGCGGCGGCCGGCGCGCAGCGGAGAGCCTCAGCGAGGCTCTCTTTCCTTTTGCAGCGCTCCTCACGCTCGTTTGCAGTTCAAATACCCAGATGCTAGAATGGCGGCATGATTGAGAGGGCGGACCAGGTCCCGGTGCAGGCTGCTGTGCCGCGGCGCCGGGCTTCCGATCGCACGGACTACATGGACCGGGCGCTGGCCCTGGCGAAGCTGGCCCTGGTGCATGCCAGCCCGAACCCGGCGGTAGGGGCGGTGATAGTCAAAGACGATGTGATCGTGGGGGAAGGATACGCGCAGCCCCCGGGCTCGCACCATGCCGAGATCGTGGCGCTGCGGGAGGCCGGCGACAAGGCCAGGGGAGCGACGATGTACGTTACCCTGGAGCCCTGCTGCCACCAAGGGCGCACGCCGCCGTGCACCAAGGCCATCATCGCGGCGGGGGTCGCCGCGGTCCACGTGGCCACCGTCGATCCGAACCCGCGCGTGTGCGGCCGGGGCCGTTCTGAGCTCGAGGCCGCGGGCATAAGTATGAGTGTGGGCGACCACGAGGAGCAGGCGCAGGAGGTCAACGAGGCCTATATCAAGTACACCCACACCAGCCTGCCCTTCGTCATAGGCAAGTTCGCCATGAGCCTGGACGGGAAGATCGCCACCAAGACCGGCGAGTCCCGCTGGATCAGCGGGGAGCAGTCGCGAAGATACGTCCACACGCTGCGGAGCCAGGTCTCGGCCATCATGGTGGGCGTGGACACCGTCATCCGCGATGACCCCCAGCTGACCGCCCGGGCCGGCCTGGTGGGAGGACGGGGGGAGCAACAGCCGC
>CALMBS010000239.1 GCA_937860285.1 uncultured Chloroflexota bacterium | reverse complement strand
CAGAACGCGCCCCAGCTGCAGGGGCTGACCCTGAAACAGGCCCTGCGGACCCGCCCCCTGTGGCTCCTCTTCGTGCTCTTCATCCTGGCCTATGGCGCCTTCATGATGGTGCAGTACCACCTGTCGCCCCACGCCCAGGACATTGGCCAGTCCAAGACCCTGGCCGCCGCCCTGCTCAGCGTAATAGCCGGCGTGGGCATCGCCGGCCGGCTGCTGGGCGGCACTTCCTCCGACAAGCTGGGCAAGAGGGCTGTCCTCGGTTTCGCCCTGGCCCTGCAGGCGGTCACCCTGGCCCTGCTGCCCTCGGCCACATCCGGGTGGAGCTTGTACGCCTTCTCTGCCGCCTGGGGCCTGGGCTACGGCCTCTGGACCCCCCTGACGGCATCCATCGTCGGAGAGACATTCGGGCTGAAGTACATGGCCAGCATCCTGGGTGTGGTGGGCATGGAGTACGGCATCGGGGGCACCATCGGCCCCAGCCTGGCGGGGTACATCTTTACCTCCAGCGGCAGCTACAACCTGGCCTTCTACCTGGGGGCCGCCGCGATGGGGCTGGCCGCCGTCCTGATGGTGTTCGTCAAGCCGGTGAAGATCGAGGCCTTCGAGAAGAGGCCCGCGCCGGCCGCCGCGTTGCCCGAGAGCGCCTGATATACCTGAGTGGGAGAGACCCCCCTTCTGCAAAGTGGGCCTGCCTGGCGAAAGCGGGGCAGGCCCACACCGCGTGCGTGACGCCCGTCACCCTGGGAGGTGGCAGGAGTCGTTAGCCAGGTAGAGGACCGCGGGCCCCTCTCCCACCCCCACTACGTTGAGGGCGCAGAACCCCTGCTGGAAACTCCAGAAGCCGGTGTCGTCCAGGCCCAGGAAGTGGCACAGCAGCAGCTTGATGACCACCTTGTGGGCCACCAGGACCACCGTCTGCCCCTCGTGCCCCGGCGCCAGGGCCCGGACGGCGCCAACCGCCCGCTCCCTCACCCGGGCCAGGTCCTCCCCGCCGGGGAAGGTGACCTGCTGCGGCCGTTTGAGCCACAGGTCATAGGCCCGGGGGTCGTCGGCCCTGGCCTCCTCGTGGGTCATGCCCTGCCACCGGCCGTAGTCGATGTCGATCAGCCCCGGCTCCGGCCGGGCGGTCAGCCCGCGCCGGGCGGCGATGGTGTCGGCGGTGGCCATGGCCCTCTTCAAGGGGCTGGAGTAGACCGCCGCCACCGGCCACAGGCTGAGCCTGGCCGCTGTGGCCCGGGCCTGCCGGACGCCGGCCTCGTCCAGCTCCACGTCGGCCCGCCCCTCCGCCCTGTCCAGGCCGTCAGAGTGCCAAGCCGTCTGGCCATGTCGAATCAGGATGAGGCGCGTCATGGCGCCTATTCTAGCACGCGGGAACACGCCCTTGAACGGGGTGCCCGACGAATGAGGGGGATAACCACAGCCGGAGCTGTGGATGCCAGCATCCGGTGCCACCTTCCCGCCAGCGGCCGGCGTGGCACCGGATGGGATCTGTCGGGGAAACTAGTCCGAGGACGGCAGCGGCCTGGGCTGCTGCTCCGCCATATCCTTGCCGCAGCAGGCCACGGCCCCGGCGCCCTGCTTGGTGCACAGGACCTCGGTCTTGCAGGTCTCACAGCTATATCTCTTGCCTAGCGTGTTAGCCATAGCGGTTCCAACCTCCTACCTTGAGACTCCGGCTATTTCTTCAGGGCCATCGGCTGGCCGCAGCATTGCAGCTCGCCCTGCCCGGCGCGGGTCACGATGAACTCCGAGCCGCACTTGGCGCAAGTGTATC
>CALMBS010000238.1 GCA_937860285.1 uncultured Chloroflexota bacterium | reverse complement strand
GCTCAGGTTCGGACAGGAGTACGGACAACGGGGAAGATGATATTGGTGAAGATAGCGAGAATGAGAGTGGCGAGAGCCTCGGACTGCGGAGATGGAATGGGGCGTTTGTTGGTGAGAAGGACAAAGAGGCCGGAGTACTGGTGCCATTTGCGGGAGGGGGCATCGGGAGGCTGGGCGCTGGTTAGGGGGTCGGTGGGGAGTTGACCAGCGTAGAACAGATCACGGAGGAGCTCGCCGGTGAGATAGCCGATGGCAAAGGCCAGGGCTACCAGGGCCAGTGAGCGTTGCATAGCAGTTTCATGGAGGTTCATGATGCGCTGCATGCCGAGGAGCGACTTGAGATCGCGGAAACATAACTCGATCTTCATACGCTGGCGATAGATCTCTAGACCAGTTTCGGGTGAGAGACTAGTCATCACCCATAGGGGGTGTGCGAAGCCCTTGCCCCAGCTACCGATGACATTGACCGGCACGTCGCCCTTGTAGCGGATCTGGTGGTAGACCTCGGTGGTTCCTTTGCGGACGGAGAGTTGGATGGGTTGCCCCTCTGCCGTGGTGAAGCGCACTGCATGAGAAGCGGAGAGCTTGAGCCGGATCACGAACTGCACCTGTTCTGCCTGGAGGGCCTGTAACAGAGCCAAGTAGCTGAATTCGCGGTCCAACACCAGGGGACGCTCGCCCAGCAGCTCCTTGACGTCAGCAAACGCCTGGAAGTGGTACTGATTCCGCGAGGTGGCTAGATCGTTGATGCTCTTCGAGGAGTAGGTCACGAAGCTACACGGTACCGCCCGGCCGCGATAGGGAGTGGCCAGCAGCAACATCCAGAAACCCCGTGTCTTCCCGTCCTCCAAGTAACCTACATACTCTGTGTGCTCCGCCTCCGGCCGCGCGATCTCGGTGGGATCCCCTATTACGAAAGGCGCCTGGGGATCGTGCAGCCGCCCTAGCGTTTCCTGCAGATCGACCTGTGCCACAAAACGCTGCAAGCGCTTGTACGCCGCACTCTCACTCCCGCCCATCTTTCGCGCGATCTCGGTCCAACGTCCTGATCGAGCCTCCCAGATCGCCCGCACAATCTCCAGCGCCCTCTCCGCCTGTCGGTCGAACAGCAGCTTGCCCACTTCCGCAATCGGCATATCCTCCATCGTGCACCTCCTGGTTGGGATGTTGGTTCCTCAAACCGTATTGTCCCACATCAGGAGGTGCCTGCTTGTTCCTTGTCCGTACTCCTGTCTGAACCTAAGGATTCTGGGTCTTGACAAGGGGAAAAGTGCCCGTATAATGAGGATAGAACATATGTTCTATCTACCGGCTCACTGTCAGCCGGTCCGGAGGCTTGGCCTGTGGCCGCATCCAATACTGTCAGACCCTATCTTGAGTATCAGGCGGACCGTGTCGAAGCGGCCCTGGCCGCGCATCGTATCCCCGGCCGTGTCGTCGGCGGCACTGCCGGCCCGCGTCTCATCCGCTTCGTCCTCGATCCTGCACCCCACGTGCGCTTCTCCGCCATCCGCAGCCTGGCGGATGACCTGGCGCTCGCGCTGCGCGTGCCCAGTCTGAGCATCGAGCGCACTCAGGAGGGTGTGGTGCTGGAGTTCAGCAGCCCCCATGCACGCGATGTCCGCCTCCTCGACCTGCTCGATGAGGTGCTGCCGGTGCCCGCGTGCACAGCCGTCCTGGGATTGACCGACGCCGGGCTGCCGTTGCTGGCACGCCTGGCGGCGCCCGATGTAGCGCACGCGCTGGTCAGCGGCACCACCGGCTCGGGCAAGTCCGTGCTGCTGCGCTCC
>CALMBS010000237.1 GCA_937860285.1 uncultured Chloroflexota bacterium | reverse complement strand
ACCTGCTCTGCTGGAGGGAGTCCGCGTCCTGGACCTCACCGACCAGAAGGGACTGCTCTGCGGCAAGGTCCTGGGCGACTTCGGCGCCGACGTCATCAAGATTGAGAGGCCCGGAGGCGACCCGGCCCGGAACATCGGCCCCTTTTACAGGGACATCGCCGATCCGGAGAAGAGCCTCTTCTGGTTCGCCGCCAACACCAGCAAGAGGGGCATCACCCTGAATATCGAGGTCCCTGATGGCCGGGACCTGCTCCAGAGGCTGGCGCGGAGCTCCGACATCATCGTTGAGTCCTTCGCCCCGGGCTACATGGACGGCCTCGGCCTGGGCTACTCCGCTCTTGAGGCGATCAAGCCCGATATCGTGTACACCTCCATCACGCCGTTCGGCCAGACGGGGCCGTACGCCCACTACCAGGCCACGGACCTCGTCGGCGCCGCCATGGGCGGCATGGCCCGCATCCTGGGCGACATGGGCCGGCCACCGGTGCGCATGGGCGCCGACCCCCAGTCCTACTTCCACGCCGGCCTGCAGGGCGCCCTGGGATCCATGATGGCTTACTACCACCGCGAGGTGACGGGGGTGGGGCAGCACGTGGACGTGTCTATGCAGGACGCGGTGGAGCTGACGCTGATGAACGCTGTCGAGATCTTCGACATCCTCAAGGCCAACCTGGTGGGCCTGGGCCAGTTCTTCGTGTCGGTCAGGCCAAAGGCCGGCATGCTGTTCACCCGCACCGTGGTCCCCTGCAAGGACGGCTACGTGACCCTCATGTTCGGCGGGGGCGCCTTCGCCGGGTCCTCGCAGTCCTCCAAGGCCCTCGTGGAATGGGCCAACGCCGAGGGATACGCCCTGGAGATGAAGGATTTCGATTTCCCCACCATGTGGGATGCGGCCACTATCACCCAGCAGGAGAGCGACGAGCGCAACTCCTGCATCGCCAAGTTCCTCATGACCAAGACCAAGGCTGAGCTCTACGCGGGGGCGGTCGAGAGGGGCATCCTCCTGGCCCCCTGCGCCACCTTCGAGGACGTCCTGCAGAACGCCCAGCTGGAGGCCCGGGGCTACTGGGAAATGGTCGAGCACCCCGAGCTGGGCGAGGCCATAAGGTACCCGGGCGCGCCCATCAAGATGAAAGAGACGCCCTGGACGATACAGCGGAGGGCCCCGCTCATCGGGGAGCACAACAGAGAGGTCTACCAGCAGGACCTGGGCCTCTCGGGAGAGCAGGTGGCCCTGCTCCAGGCCAACGGCGTCATTTGACCTGGCGCGCTGTCCGATCCCGGGGAATCAGGCTGAAGGAGGGGTGGAATGGCGAAGCACATTTTCGAGGGACTGAAGGTAGTCGATTTCAGCTGGGCCGCCGCCGGGCCGCAGGTCAGCCGCGAGCTGGCAGAGCACGGGGCCACCGTGATCCTCATAGAGAACCACCGGCACCTGAGCCCGCTGCGGACCTTTGCGCCGTACAGGGATGCCCAGCCGGGCATCGACCGCAGCGCGTTCTACGCCGAGTACAACGCCAACAAGCGGTGCATCGCCCTGGACATCACCAAGCCCCGCGGCAAAGAGACCGCCCTGGCGCTGGTCAAGTGGGCGGACATGGTGGCCGAGAGCATGACCCCCGGCACCATGGCTGACCTGGGGCTGGACTACGAAAGCTGCCGCAAGGTGAACCCGGGGGTGATCTACCTCAGCACCTCGATGCAGGGGGCCTACGGCCCTCACCACCTCTTCAAGGGCGTGGGCCACCACATCAACGCCGTGAGCGGCTACTCCGCCACCACCGGATGGCCGGACAGCGATCCCACCATGATCTTCAGCGCCTACTCCGACTACATCGCTCCGTGGTACTCGCTGATCGCCATAGTGGGAGCGCTGCTGAGGCGCCGCAAGACGGGCCAGGGCATGTTCATAGAGCAGGCCCAGATGGAGAGCGGCGTCACCTTCTCGGCGCCCCACCTGCTGGACAGCGCCGTGAACGGAAGACACCTGGGCCGCCGCGGCAACCGGGACTCGTACCTGTGTCCGCACGGCGTCTATCCTTGCCGAGGCGCCGACCGCTGGGTGGCCATCGCCGTGGAGAATGAGCTGCAATGGCAGTGGTTCTGCGACGCCATCGGCCATCCGGAGTGGATGGCTGACCCCAGGTTCTCCACCATCCTGGGCCGCAAGCAGAACGAGGACGAGCTGGACCGGCTCATCGGGGAGTGGACCAGGTCCTTCACGCCGGAACAGGCGATGGCCCTGTTGCAGGAATCGGGCGTGCCGGCCGGCGTGGTGCAGACCTGCGAGGACCTCTTGAGCGATCCGCAGATGAAGCACCGCCGGCACTACCGCTTGCTGAAGCACCCCGCGATCGGGGAGCACTCATACCATGCGCCGGCGTACATCCTGTCGAAGACGCCGTGCGACATCAGCCGGCCCGCACCGACCCTGGGCCAGGACAACGATTATGTCTACAAGGAGATCCTCGGCCTTACGGACAACGACATCGCCGACATGCTGGCCGAGGGGGTGATCACCACGGAGTACGACGCACCGTTCAAGTCGACGTGGTGACATTATGCCATCGGATTGACGGCCAAAGCTCACACTGTTTGCACGGGGTGGACCGTATGGCTTACAATTAGCCGGCAGCGCGCGATGGTATCGATGCATATTGGCGGCGCCTGCCGCGAAAGACAACCGGAGAACGGGAGGAAAGCGAGATGGCTCTAAGCCTGCACACGAAGCTCTGCGACATGCTGGGGATCGAGTACCCGATCATGGCCTTCAATCACTGCCGCGACGTAGTGGCGGCGGTGTGCAACGCCGGCGGCAGCGGGGTGCTGGGGGCCCTGGCCCTGTCGCCCGAGCAGATCGCCAAGGAGACAAAGTGGATGCGGGACCACACCGACGGCCGGCCTTTCGGGGTCGACCTGGTCTTTCCTCTGAACATCCCGTACTCAGCCACAAAGCAGGATTTGCTGGCGATGGTTCCCCCGGACTACCGGGCCTTCGTGGACAAGATCAAGCAGGACCTGGGATTGCCCGAGGAGATCTACGGCGGCGCCGGCATGGACCTGATGGACCTCGGCGTCGGAGGCACCTCCGAATCGCAGCTGAGGCAGCTGGAAGCAGCCCTCGCGGCCAGGCCGGCGATCATCGCCGCCGCACTGGGACTGAACCGAGAGGTAGTGGCGCAGTGCCACGCCGCCGGGGCAAAGGTCCTCACCCTGGTGGGCAACGTCAAGGCCGCCCGCCGCGCGGCGGAGCTGGGTGCGGACCTGATCGTGGCCCAGGGGACCGAGGCCGGAGGACACACCGGGCGGATCGGCACGCTGGCCCTGGTCCCGCAGGTGGTCGATGCCGTCAGCCCGATCCCGGTCCTGGCCGCCGGCGGCATCGGAGACGGCCGGGGGCTGGTCGCCGCCCTGGCCCTGGGCGCCGTGGGCGTGTGGACGGGGAGCATCTGGCTGACCTCCCACGAAAGCCCCGTCGCCGACTACGTCAAGGACAGGATACTCGAAGCCACCGACGAGGATGCCGTCATTACCAGGGTCTACACCGGGAAGACCTGCCGCGAGCTCAACAACAAGTACGTCCAGCGCTGGACCCTGGCCGATGCGCCCAAGACCCTGCCCATGCCCCTGCAGAACCTCTACTCCCCCATGCCCATCATGGTCTCCACCGAGGACGAGAAGTCGCTTTCAATGTTTGACAAGCCCGAGCTGCGGGACTGGGCCAGCTGTCCTGCGGGCAACGTGGTCGGTTTGATCAAGGAGCGCAAGTCGGTCAAGCAGATCATGTACGACATGGTATCCCAGGCGGTGGATATACTGGGCACGGCTTAGCGCCCGCCCGCTCGAGCTACGCCCGGAAGCTTCCCAGGTCGTTGAAGTCCAGGGTGGCGAAGTAGTCCGCCACGGTCTCCGGCCTTCGGATCTGGACTACCTGGCCATCCTGGCGCAGCAGCAGCTCGGACGAGCGAAGTTTGCCGTTGTAGTTGAAGCCCATGGCGTGGCCATGGGCTCCCGTGTCGTGGATGACCACCAGGTCCCCAATCTCGATCTCGGGCAGCGGCCGGTCGACGGCAAACCGGTCGATGGACTCACAGAGGGAGCCCGTCACGTCGTAGACATGGTCCGGCGCGCGGTCTTCCTTGCCCGCCACCGTGATGTGGTGGTAGGCCCCGTACATCCCCGGCCTCATCAGGTTGGCCATGCAGGCATCAACGCCGATGTGGGTCTTGTAGATCTCCTTCTTGTGCAGCACCCGGGACACCAGGAATCCAGCCGGCCCGGTCATGGCCCGCCCGCATTCCGTGAAGATGGACACCGGATGCAGCCCGCCCTTCCGGATCTTGGCCTCGTACTTCTCCCGGATCCCATCGCCGACACGGGCCAGGTCCACCTTCTCCTGTTCCGGCCGGTAGGGGATGCCGATGCCGCCGCTGATGTTCACGAACTCCACCCGGAGGCCCAGCTTCTCCTGTATCTCCAGCGCCAGGTCGAACAGCATGTCGGCGGTGGTGACAAAGCAGTCCGGGTTCAGCTCGTTGGACACGATGAAGGTGTGCAGCCCGAACCTCCGGGCACCCTTCTGGCTCAGCTGGGACAGCCCCCGGAGGACCTGCTCCCTGGTGAACCCGTACTTGGCGTTCTCCGGGCTGCCCATGATGAAGCTGCCCTCCCGGAGCTTGCCGGGGTTGTACCGCACCGAGATTGTGTCCGGGATGCCGGCATGCCTCTCCAGGAACGGTATGTGGCTGATGTCATCCAGGTTGATGATGGCGTCCAGCTCGCGGGCCTTGACGTATTCGGCGGCCGGGGTGTCGTTGGAGGTGAACATGATGTCGTGGCCTACGATCCCCGCCTTCTCCGACAGGAGCAGCTCCGGCAGCGAGCTGCAGTCGGTGCCGCAGCCTTCGCCCTTCATGATCTTGAGGATGAAGGGGTTCGGCGTGGCCTTGACGGCGAAGTACTCCTTGAAGCCTTCGTTCCACGCGAAGGCCCGGACCAGCTCGCGAACGTTTCCCCTGATGGTCTTCTCATCGTAGATGTGGAACGGCGTGGGGAACCTGGAGGCGATCCTCTCCAGGTCATCCCTGGTGAACGGCAGCTTCTTCACGGACATCCCGGATCAAACTCCCTTTCTGCAGACTCGAACCGCGGCCAGCCAACCTCGCCCCGGCAGCGCCCGCCCGTGCGGTCCGCTAGCCGGGCAGCCGGGACCCGACAAAGCCCCTCTGGCCCCGGGCAAACTCGGCGCCGCCGGTGGGGCGCTTGCCCTCCAGCTGCACCTGGACCAGGCCCAAAACCCCATCCCCCGTCCGCACCCCTACCGCGGCCCGTTCGTCATTCGTGGTCACCACCACGCCCGGCGTCCCCTCCCCCGGCAGGGGCACGGCCTCCAGGACCTTCACCGTGCGCCCCTGCCAGGTGGTGAAGCACCCCGGCCAGGGCTGGAAGGCCCGCACCCTTCTCCACAGCTCAACGGCAGAGCGGCCCCAGTCCACCCGGCCCTCTTCCTTCCGGATCATCCTCGAGTAGGTCGCCTTCCCTCCGTCCTGGGGCTGCGGCGAGAGCCGGCCGTCCAGCCATTTCGGCAGCGTGTCCATCAGCAGCTCGGCGCCCAGCCCGGACAGCTTCTGGGACAGCGAGCCCGTGGTGTCATGGGCCAGAATGGGGACCTGGCGCTGCGCCAGGATGGGCCCGGTGTCCATCACCTCGGTCACCACCATGATGGTCACGCCGGTCGCCTCGTCGCCATCCAGGATGGCCTTCGCGATCGGGGACGGGCCCCGGTGGCGGGGCAGGAGCGAGGCATGGATGTTGAGGCAGCCCCGCGGCGGCACCCGCAGCATGGGCTCCGGCAGGATCTTGCCGTAGGCGGCGATGACCACCACGTCCGGGCGCAGGCCGGCCAGCCGCTCCATTTCGCAGCACCCGCGCAGGGTCCTGGGCTGGTGGACCATGATGCGGTGCTGCAGGGCCAGGTCCTTCACCGGCGGGATCACCACGCTGCGGCCGCGGCCGGCCGGCTCGTCCGGCTGAGCGAACACGCCCACTACCTCATAGTCGCTCTGGACCAGGGCGTCGAGCGCCGGGACGGCGAACTGGGGCGTGCCCATGAAGACGACGCGCATGGCGGGTAAATTCTAGCACGCAGCGTGGTGATCAACAACGAAGCCAGGCGCCGCCAGCGCGGCCGTGGGTCAGGCCCGGGGTGTGGGGGACAATGACAGTTCCAGGAAAGCAAGAAAGCCCATTTGTGATGGGCTTTCTTTGCTCAGGAGTTGGGTGCCTCTGAGCGTCAAATCTAGATTGGTTAGATTCTATCCCGCACCTGCCGCCAGGTGAATCCGTATCCCTACGTAGTTTGGGCGCAAACCGCCCGTAGCTTTATGTCCACCACGGCCCGACCCCCCGAAGCAGGGACCAGGGTCCCAAGACCGCCGGCCTGCTTCCTGCCATGATAGAGGCAGACTGCAGCCACCATCGCCGCGGGTATCCTGGCCGGCGCGCTGAGTGTGTTCCTCATGTTCGTGGCCCTCTCGTCGCCACTAACGCTTTGTTGTCGCCAATGCATGATGCTATAGTTTCTGGTAGAATCCCTGACACACCGGCCGCAACGACTGGTGGGGGGTGATGAGCAATGATAATCATCGGCGAGAACATCCACATCATCGCGAAGGCCGTCTCCCGGGCCATCAAGGTCCGGGATGTGAAGGCCATCCAGGACCTGGCGAAAGCCCAGGCTGACGCCGGCGTCCACTACATCGACCTGAACCTGGGGCCGGCCACGAGGGACCCCATCGCCATGACCGAGTGGCTGGTTAAGACTGTGCAGGCCATCGTCGACCTGCCCCTGTCCATCGACACCCTGAGCCCGCTGGCCATGGATGTCGGGCTGAAGATGTGCCAGAGAAGGCCCCTGCTCAACTCGGTGTCCGGGAGGACTGACAGCCTGGAGCACATGCTCCCCCTGGCCAAGAAGCGCAACGCGGAGGTGGTCGTGTCCGTGCTGACGGACAAGGGCTGCCCCCGGGACCTGTCATCGCGCTCGGAGAGCATCATCGACACCGTGGCCCGCGCCAACGAGATGGGCATCCCCAACGACGACATCTGGGTCGATCCCATACTGCTGCCGGTGAGCGCCGACCAGGAGCAGGCCATGGAGGTCCTGGAGTTCGTGAAGGTGCTGCCGGAC
>CALMBS010000236.1 GCA_937860285.1 uncultured Chloroflexota bacterium | reverse complement strand
TCACGCCGTTCACCTCCCTTGCGCCGGGGCCGCGGCCAGGCCCATGACCAGGTTGATCAGGGTCCGCACCCCCCCCCCGGTCGCCCCCTTGACCACGTGGCCTTTCTCCTTGCCGGTGAGAGAGGTCCCGGCTATGTCCAGGTGCACCCAGGGCACATCGCCCGCGAACTCACCGACAAACTGGGCCGCCGTTATGGCTCCGCCATACCGGCCCCCGGTGTTCTTGATATCGGCCACATCGCTCTTGTTCTGCTCCCTGTACTCCTCGAACATGGGCATCTGCCACATCCGCTCGCCGGCCTCGGCCGCCGCCGCCATGACCCTTCCGGCGAACTCCTCGTTGTTGCTGAAGAGTCCCACGGTCACGTCACCCAGCGCTACGCGCACCGCCCCGGTGAGGGTGGCAACGTCCACCAGCGGGGCCAGGCCGTTCTTCACCGCGTAGGAGAGGGCATCAGCCAGGACCAGCCGGCCCTCGGCATCCGTGCTGATGATCTCGATGGTCTTCCCGCTCATGGCCGTGATGACATCGCCCGGCTTCAGGGCACTGCCCCCGGGCAGGTTCTCCGTGGCCGGCACGATGGCGGTCACATTGACCGCGGGCTTGAGCCGGCCCACCGCGCGCATGACGGCCATCACCGTCGCTCCTCCCGCCATGTCGCCTTTCATGTCCCCCATGTCCTCCGACGGCTTCAGCGAGATGCCGCCGGAGTCGAAGGTGATCCCCTTCCCCACCAGCCCCAGGGCCTTCTCCGAGCCGGGGTCGCCCCGGTAGGACAGCACGATGAACTTGGGGTCCTGGTGGCTGCCCTGGGACACCCCCAGCAGGCCACCCATCCCCAGCTCCCGCATCTGCGCCCGCTCCAGCACAGTCAGCCCCAGGCCTCCATCCCGCGCCAGGTCGCGGGCGATGTCCGCCATGGTCCCGGGCGTCATGAAGTTGGCCGGCTCGTTGATCATGTCGCGGGCGGAGGCGACCGCCCCAGCCACCACCGTACCCATGGCGCAGCCCTTCTCCAGCTGGCTGCGCTTCGCCTCGTCCCTCTCCACAATAAGGGTTTCCTGCACGTCGCCGTTCTCCGGCTCCTTTGACATGTGCCTGCGGAACCGGTACAGGCCCAGGATGGCCCCCTCGGTGATGGCCTGCGCCGCGCGCTCCGCATCGATGCCTCCGGCCCCACCACCATGCACGATGGTGGCCACCCTCCTGGCCCCGCGGCTGCGGGCAAAGCGGCTGGCCTCGGCACTGACCCGCCGGATGGCGTCAACGTTGAACTGGGACTCCTTGCCCAGGCCGGCTACGATCACGCGGCTGGCCGGTATCTTGCCCAGGCTGTGGACCAGAGTCAACTCCCCGGTCTTGCCCTTTATCTCGCCGGCGGTGATGAGCTGGGTGATGGCCCCGTCCAGCGCCCGGTCCACTACCCCGGCAGCGCCCCCCGGCTGGGCCACCCCCTCGAAGAGGTTCACGATGAGGGCGTCAGCATCCACCTTGGTGCAATCGCCGATAGCTACCCTGACTTCCAGTTGCGGTCTCCTTCCTTCGTTGACTGGCGGCGCCCCGCTATCGGTTGACCAGGCGCACGATCTTATCGACGACCGGACCGATGTCCCTGGAGCTGTCCACCGCGAAGTGATTGCGGCCGATCTTCTCCACTGCAGGCTTCATCCTGGCATAGACGCCCCAGTCGGCATCCGACTGGTCCTGCCGGTCCTGCCTCTGCGACCGCCGCTCCAGACGCTGCCGGACCACCTCGGGGGGGGCCTCCATCCGCACGATCACCAGCCTGGCCCCGGCTTGGTCCGCGATGTGGTAGAGCCGCTCCCGGTTGTGCTCCTCCAGGTTGGTGGCATCCAGTGCCACGCTTATTCCTCGCCGCAGCAACTCCTCCACCAGACCATGGCAGGCCTGGAAGAGCCGGGCGCTTTCCTCCCTGGCATACGACGGAACGCGAAACAGACGCCGGCGCAGGCTGTCGCTCTCCAGGATGACCAGGTCCAACCTCTCGGCCAGCCGGCGGCAGAAGTGCGACTTGCCGGTGCCGGGCAACCCGCTGACCACAATGAGGGCCGGATTGGCCACGGGCTCCGGCAACGGCGGCAGCGCCTCCTTCAGCAGACCGACATCGTCGGCGGCGTGGTTGGCCTTCATAATGGCGCCCTGTCAAGCTCCATAGTAAGGCCCCTGCAAAGTCCCATCATAGGGCATTATATGGCATTTGGGCACGTTTGGAAACGAGAGGGAAGTCAGATGTGGCTGCGGTCGAAGAGCACCCTGTTGACGACCATGCCCGGACGCAGGCCCTCCTTTGCCATCTCCTCCCGCAGCCCGAAGGTCACGCGCTTGGCCACGATCAGCGCGAAGAGGGCCACACCGGCAGCGGTCCTCTCCCACGACGCGCCCATGGCCCAGCACCCCACCGGGAACAGGCCGAAGCCGAAGAACATCCCCAGGGGCAGGCTCAGGCTGGGAGGGCCGCCCAGCTTCATCCGCTCGTCCAGGCTCTGGCCGCGGCGCAGCATTCTCGGGGCGGTGCGGATCAGGGCGCCGGCAATGATCGGTCCGAGCAGGAACGGAATGGCCTGCCACACCAGGGCCGCGTCCGTCCCCAGGCCGGTGGTATTGGACTTCTCGCCGCGGAACCTGAGGAACACCGGCCACAGCTCGCCCAGGATCACCGCCACTCCCACGCCAGCCACCACCCATTGGTCAAGGTGCAACCCCCTGTCGACCACCAGCACCGCAATGCCGCCTTTGACCACGTCCCAGGTTATGCCCACGAAGCCTTCCAGGCGGCCCACCTCGCGCCACAGGGAGATGTGCATGTCCTCTTCATGCGAGAGGTCCACGCCCCTGAGGCGGCCGATGAGATAGACCACCGGCACCGACCCGTACAGGTACGCACCGATAACCCACAGGACGTTGGTCAGCATACGGATTCCAGACCCGCGGCGCTGCGCAGCGCGCCGCTAATGGTGCAGGCGCCGCTCCAC
>CALMBS010000235.1 GCA_937860285.1 uncultured Chloroflexota bacterium | reverse complement strand
GGCTATTGACGCATCCACCGAACGCCGACTCAACGGGCTGCGCATCTGGAACATCGCCGTGGGGCTGGTCCTGGCAGTCCAGGCCGCCGCGGTGGCGGTGCTCACCAACGACTTCTCCCTCCCCGTGATCGGCACCTTCATGGAAGGGCCCCCGGGCAGCGACCCCGGGATGCACCACCTGTTCGACATCCCCACCGGGTGGGGCGTCTTCGCCTTCCTGGCCATCTCGGCCGGGGCGCTGCTCACCATCGGCGGGCCGGCCTTCGGCTGGTACAAGCGCAACCTGCTGCTAAACCGCAACTACGGGCGATGGATTGAGTACTTCTTCAGCTCATCGATCATGATCGTGCTCATCGCGCAGATCTGCGGCATCAGTGACATCGCCGCACTGATGGCCATTTTTGGCGTCAACGCCTCCATGATCCTCTTCGGGTTGCTCATGGAGAAGTACGAGGAGCCAGGGAAGCCCAACTGGCTCTCTTTCTGGTTCGGCTGCTTCGCCGGCATTATCCCGTGGATCGGCATCGTGGTGTACGTGGTGGCCCCCGGCGTCGAGGCCTCGCCTCCGGGGTTCGTGTACGGCATCATCGTCTCGCTGTTCCTCTTCTTCAACTGCTTTGCGGTCAACATGGTGCTGCAGTACAAGAAGGTGGGGCCCTGGCGGGACTACCTCTTCGGCGAAAAGGCCTACATCGTGCTCAGCCTGACGGCCAAGGCGCTCCTGGCGTGGCAGGTGTTCGCCAACGTGCTGGTCTCGGACCAGCTGAGCTAGCCGGCCCACCCGGGGCCGTCGTCACGGCCGGGGACATGCCTTTGGGTCCGTGGCGGCCCCGGTTGCGGCCGGTCGCTGGCTAGAGGACCTGGCACGTTCGGCAGTAGTACACGGCGCCGCCCATGTAGGCCTCCTTCGTGATGCCTCCTCCGCACGACGGGCAGGGCCGGCCCAGGGTGTTATTGCTGAGCACGGTGCGGTATCCGCCGGGCCGGCCGAACAGGTTCATCTCGGTGTCGCGGCCTCCGCCGGCGGCCATGGCCGAGAGCGTGGCCTTCACGGAGCGGAAGAGCTCTGCGAGGTCCGCCGGGCGAAGCGTGCTCGCCTTCCGTTTGGGGTGCATCCGGGCGTTGAACAGTATGTCCTGGAGGACGCCGTTGCCCAGCCCGGGGATTCTCTGCTCGGTGGCCAGCAGCGCCTTGAGGCTCAGCTTCCGCGCGTCGTCACCGAGGGCGATGCCGTCGAACCAGGCCCTGTCGAAGGCCGAGGTGAGGGGGGAGGGCTTCTCCCCGGCTACCTTGTAGTACGGGTTGTCCAGACCGCCTTTGGGGAAGGCGCCCATGCCGCCGTACATCTGGACGGTGGCGGTCAGGGCGGAGCCGTCGTCGAAATCGATGAGGAGCTGGTGCCTGGCCGGGCGTGGCCGGCCCCGGTCGTGGAACCTCACCGCGGCTCCCTCAGAGAAGAGTATCCGGGCCCGGCCCGCCTCTATCTCCAGCATGCCGCCCAGCGGCCGGGCCGCGCCCAGGGTCCGGCCGGAGAGAAGCTCGGGGTAGTTCCCCGGCTCTCCGTAGTACCAGGCCAGCCGGTGCGGGGTGTGCCCGGCGGTCACGCCGGCGATGCGCTTTCCACGGATGGTCTCGTTGACCTGCGAGGCGATGGCGGCGGCCTCCGGCAGTTCCATCATGGCGGCACCTCCTACCACATTGTGGCACCGGCCGGCGCAGCGCTCAAGGTCGGGGCCGCAAGTCACACAAGAGGGCCACCGGTCCTCCATAATTCCTCCAGAACCGGGGCGTATCCTGAGGCAGGAAGACCAAATCGGACGGAAAGGAGGTGAGACCATGAAACTCAAGATTGCAGCGGTCAGCCTGGCGGTGATCGCCGCTCTGGCCGTGCCGGTGGTCGTGGCCGCCGCTTCGGCCGGCTCCAATGGGAACCAGGGCAACGGCAGCGGGACCTGTGTCTGCGCGGGCGACGGGACCGGTGACCAGCTGAGGGTCCGGGACGGGTCCTGCGACGGCGACGCGGCCCAGTGCCAGGTCCGGGCCAGGACCCAGAGCTGCCTGCAGGCCGGACAATGCACGCGGACGGGCGAAGGCGCTCAGGAGCAGGCGGGTGACCAGGCCGGAGGGAACGCCGGTGATTGCGCCAACGACTGCACTGGAGACCAGCTGAGGACGCGGGATTGTGATCGGACTGGCGCGGCAGACCAGGATGAGACCAGGACCCGGCAACGGTTGGGTGCAGGCAAGTAGCTGGACCTTTGTGGAATAATGGGGTAGGCGGTCGTCAAGTCCGCCTGCCCCATTCATGGTTGGCGGACCGGGCACTGTGACGGGCGAGGAGGCCGCAGGGAGGTATGCATGTCCGATACGATTCTGGTGGTGGATGACGAGAAGAGGATCGTAGACATTGTCAGGGCCTACCTGGAGAGGGACGGCTTCAGGGTCCTGGCAGCCTTCGATGGCCGATCGGCCCTGGACTTGGCCCGGCGGGAACACCCCGACCTGATCATCCTGGACCTCATGTTGCCCGAGGTCTCCGGATGGGACGTGTGCCGCACCATACGGAAGGGGTCGGACGTGCCCATAATCATGCTGACGGCCCGCGATGACACGGCAGACAAGATCGTGGGCCTGGAGCTGGGAGCGGATGATTACGTCAGCAAGCCGTTTGACCCCAAGGAGCTGGTGGTCAGGGTGAAGGCGGTACTGAGGCGTTGCCACGCGGGAACCGAACCGCGGGCCCTTCTGAAGGCGGGCAACCTGTCGATGGATGTGCCGAGGCGGGAGGTGTGGGTCGGTGATCGGGAGGTGGACCTGACGGCCACCGAGTTCGACCTTCTGCGGGCCCTCATGGAGAGCCCGGGGCGGGTCTTCAGCCGGATGCAGCTATTGGACCGGGTCCAGGGTGAATCCTACGAGGGGTACGAGCGGACCATTGACAGCCATGTGAAGAACCTGCGTAAGAAGCTGGAGCCGGACCCGGACCACCCCAGGTACGTGATAACGGTCTATGGCGTGGGCTACAAGCTGGGAGAGGGCCAGGATGCGTAGCTTGAACTGGAAGCTGGCGGGGGCCCTGCTGCTGGTGGTGATGGTCACCATCGGTCTGATGGCGTATCTCATGAACGTGGGCACGGCCAGCGAGTTCCGCGAGTACGCGTCGCAGTCCAGCCAGAACTACGTTCAGAGCGTGGCCAGCGTCCTGGGCAGCTTCTATGAGCGGGACCAGGACTGGACCGGGATCGACGAGGTATTGGCGGACCTGCTGCGGTCCTCGAGCGACCGGCTGGTGGTAGCCGACAGCGAGGGAATCGTGGTGGGTGATACCGGCCGCGATTGGCTGGGCGACCCGGCCAGCGATGCCGGCCTGAGCGGAGGGACGGCCGTGGTTAGCTCCGGCGAGGATGTCGGCCAGGTCTATCTCTTCTCCAGCTTCGCCCGCGGTGGAAGGGGGTTCGGATACGGGGGCGGGTCGCAGCAGCAGGTCGCGGCGTCAAACGAGCAAGACTTCCTGGACCGGGTCAACCACTGGCTCATCATGGTGGCCATAATCGCCGCCGTGGTGGCCCTGGCCCTGGGGCTCGTCCTGATATGGCAGATCGTGCGACCGGTCAAGCTGCTGAACAGGGGCGCCCGCCAGGTGGCGGAGGGCAACCTGGCCTGCCGCGTCGACATCAGGTCCAAGGATGAGCTGGGCGAGCTGGGGCGCTCCTTCAACGCCATGGCCGCCAGCCTGGAGGGGGCGGAGGCCGAGCGGCGGCGCATGATAGCCGATGTCAGCCACGAGCTGCGCACCCCCCTGACGGTCATTGAAGGAACGGTGGACGGCATTCAAGACGGTGTGTTCCCGGCTGACAAGGAGCACCTGGACGCCATAAGGGAGCAGACGGCCCTCCTCACCCGTCTGACCGCCGACCTCAGGGACCTCTCCCTGGCTGACTCCGGCCAGCTCAGGCTCCATCTCGCTGCCACGGACATCAAGGATGTGCTGCAGCGCAGCCTGCTGACCTTTGCCGCGCCGGCCGGAAGCAAGGGCATAGGCCTGGGCTCCGACCTGGCGCCTGACCTGCCGCGGGTGGAGATCGACGCGGCCAGGATGGACCAGGTTCTGGGCAATCTCATAACCAATGCCATCCGGCACACGCCTGCCGGAGGCCGCATAACCGTCTCGGCGCGGGCCATTGAAGGGGACCGGGCCCGCGGTGTCGATTCCCCGAGCGTTCTGGTCTCGGTGGCCGACACCGGCGAGGGAATCGCTCCGGAGCACCTGCCTCATGTCTTTGACCGTTTCTACCGCGTCGAGGAGTCGCGCAGCCGGGGGGATGGCGGCGCGGGACTGGGCCTGGCCATCGTCCGGCAGATGGTGCAGGCCCATGGGGGAACGGTCTGGGTCGAGAGCCAGCCGGGCCGGGGCAGCACCTTCCGGTTTGCCCTCCCGGTTCGCTCCAGCGGCCGCTAGGCGGCGGACCTCCACACTCAAAGGCCACCGGTTCTCCACATTTTCTCCAATACCGGGCCCTATGCTGAAGTCAGCAGGTCTGATGACGAATTCAGGGAAAGGAGCCACCGGTCATGCAAAACACGTTCAGAATCAGTATGCGGAAAGGGCTTCTCGTTGCCGGCGTGGTGTTGCTGGCGGCCATCATGTCTCTCGGCCTGGTGCTGCAGGCGGGCGGCCGGGTGGAGGCCGCCGGCCTGACCTCGGCGGAGAAGTCGTGGCTGACCACTTTGCGCGAGGAGGAGAAGCTGGCCCGGGACGTCTACCTGGTATTGTATGAGAAATGGCAGAAACCGATCTTCAGCAACATAGCGGCCAGCGAGCAGCGGCACATGGATGCGGTGAAGGCCCTGCTGGTCAAATACGGGGTCGGGGACCCGGCGGCCGGCAAGGGAATCGGAGAGTTCAGCAACCCTGCCTTCCGGGACCTCTTCGTTCGGCTGACGGCGCAGGGAAGCACCTCTCTGACGGAGGCGCTGAAGGTCGGGGTGTTCATCGAAGAGACGGACATCGAGGACCTCAACGCGGCCCTGGCCGTGGCCACGCGGCCGGACATAAAGCGGGTCTACGGGAATCTGCTGCAGGGCTCATACAATCACCTGGACGCGTTCGAAGCCAGCCTGGCGAAGGACTAGGCAAATCGAGGCGCCCCCAGCCCGCACTGGTGACCAGGGTCGCAGACGGGGCTGGCCGGCAGCGCCATAGTGGGATCGTTGTCCTGCATCTTGTGGCGGGGTGGGACACCGGAGGAGGCCCGATATGGCGGAAACAGGGTATCGTTGCAGGCAATGCCGGCGCACCTTCAGCCAGCTCGAGACCGCTGTTGCGGCGCGCGGTGAGAAGGCCAGGTGCCCCACCTGCGGAAGCTCCAGTCTGGACATGGTCGAGCTTCTGGAGGAGTGGGGGTACGTTTCCCGGGGCAGCCCGTGTTTTGGCTGAGGGGGGTAGCCACCGGAGGCCGTGGGCCTCCCGGGGCAGCCCTAGTTGGCACGGCCGGACGTAGCTCCGGACGCGCGCACGGTCCACGTTACCCGCATGCCAAAGACCGCGGACTGGGTTCCTCCAAAGCCGCGGTGCGGCCCGTTGTGTGACGCCCATCGTCACAACAACCTCTCAAACCCCCGGACACCGCTAACCCGCCGCCGGATGTCGGCGTTATAGCGGGTAGAAAGCAGCAGAGATGGCCCGGCCATCAGGAGAGGAGAAAGGGAAATGAAACAGAGGATTGCATTGGCAGGCAGCGGACTGGCGCTGGCCTGCGGGCTGACGCTGGGCACCATGGGCACGGCCATGGCCAGTGAGCCCGCAGAATGCCGGGGTGTGTTCGCCACGGTGGCGGACGTGACGGTGGACCAGAATGGCGTCGGCACCATAGGGCTGGTGGACGTCAAAGGAGGCGAACACGTGGACACGCTGACCCTGATAGCGGACAACGGTACCATGTACCACATCCCCACGCTGTCGCCGTGGCAGAGCTGGAGCGACCTGTCTGCTGACCTGGCTTCCAGCGACGGCTTCGACAGGACTCAGCCTGTGGTCGCCGGAGACCGGATTGCGGTGTCACTCGATGAGCCGCTGCGCCCCGGTGAAGAGGCGGTGGCCTCCAGGGTGATGACCGTTATCCCGCAGCGCCACGCGCATCGGCATATGCTGGGCGTGGTGGCCAGGGTTGAGGGCGACACGGCGACCATCGTTGACCGGAACGGGGAGGAGGTAGCCATGACCCTCCGCACCGGGCTTGAGGTGGAGCCGGGGAAGTACGTGATCATGGTGGCCAACTGCGAGGGCAATGAGGTGCAGCTGAGGGCTGTGGAAGCCCATCGGGTCGGGGACATGATCGAGCGGTTGAAGGGCTTCATGAACCAGGCCTCTAACCAGGGTGACCTGGACCGGGCCAGCGGTCTGCTGGAGCAGGCGCATGAGAGACACATGAACGTCCTCCAGGGTATCCAGTCGAAGCTGCAGGACCGCAATCGCGAACAGCTGGCGGCGTCGGTAGGACAGGCCATCGAGAACGAGCAGTCCTGCTACCAGGAAGCTGTCCAGCTCAGAGACCGGATGCAGGAGCAGGTGCGGAACTCAGGCTCGGAGGGTGGGGGCGATACACAGTCTGGGAAAGACTGAGCCCCCATCCGGCGGGCAGCGCGAAAGGGGAGAGAAGAGGGGGGGGGCCCGGGCCCC
>CALMBS010000234.1 GCA_937860285.1 uncultured Chloroflexota bacterium | reverse complement strand
AGGGGGGCGTGACGGACGCGGTGAAGGCCATGGAGCGGGGCAGCCGGGAGGTGGAGTCCGGGTACGGCCTGGCGGGTGAGGCCGGGAAGGCGCTGGACGACATCCTGGAGAGCTCGCAGGCGGTAGGCAAGCAGGTGAACCAGATCACATCTGCGGCCGAGGAGCTGAACTCCCTGAGCAAGAACATGGTCAATGTGATCCAGCAGATCAGCAAGACCATTGAGGAGAACGCGGCCGCCACGGAGGCCATGGCCACCAGCTCCTCCAACGTCTCCAACTCCATTTCGAGTGTTGGCAGCGTGGCCGAGGAGAACAGCGCCTCGGCGGAGCAGGTGTCGGCCTCCGTCGAGGAGATGTCGGCCTCCGTGGAGGAGGTGCTGGCCTCCGCGCAAGGCCTGGCCGAGATGGCAGCGGAGCTCAAAGGGGCGGTGTCGGCTTTCAAGACCGAGGACTGATCCTCGGTCCTTTCCTCTTCTCACCGCCGCCGGTGTGGCGGCCGATATCACCGAAGATGTGACAACGGCGCGCCGGGCCCAGACAACCATGTGACCCGGGAGAGCGCCCTTGAGACAGGTCTGTGACCCTCCCGGCCTACAATGTGCCCGAACCCCGTGTAATGGTTATGTAATGCTCTATCGGGTGTCCGTGGGGACAGGGAGTGAGGCAGGGCGATGACACGGAAGCAGCTGGAAGCACTGGCGGTATACCGGACACACAAGCACTGTCAATGCCAGGACTGTCAGACGGCGAGGCGGGCCCTGAGGGACTACGACGCCACCAGGTGGCGGGGAAAGCCGGCCAGCTAGAATGGGTCATCACCATGGCCGCCGGCGGGCGGCGGAGATCAGGGGAGGGGGAAGCCAGTGGCAACGGTAGCGGGCCGGCGGATCAGGCTGGGCCTGACGCTGAAGCTGCTGATTGCGGCGGACACGTCGATCCTGATCCTGTTCTTCTTCTTCCTGCTCTATGCGCTTCCCGTCACCAGTGAAAACACCATGCAGGAGAGGACCATCCGGGTGGAGCGGCAGGCCCGGATGGCCTGGGACATCCTGCAGTACAACCGTGGACTCGAGGAGGCGGGTGCGATGAGCGCCACCGAGGCGCAGGCGCGCGCCCTGGACGAGGTGAACAGCCTTGGCTCAAGCTCCGGCGGTGTGGATGATGTGTGGGTCCTTGATCATGGCCCGGTGCTGCTGGCCGGCGCCTCCCTGTCCAGCCGGGTGAACACGGATGTCGGTGACATCGAGGACGGCGAAGGCCAGGCGGTCTTCGCCGAGATGGTCAGCATCGGCGAGAGCCAGGGGGAAGGGACGTACCGGTACTCCTGGCGGGCCGGCAGCGGGTCGGGCAGCGAGGCCACGGTCGCCTCGGTGAGGTCCTTCGAGCCCTGGGGATGGACGGTGAGCGTCAGCACGTCGGTCCAGGGCATCGGCTCCAGGACCAGCGGCGTGAACTCGACGCTGGGATGGATGGGCGGCATGCTGGCCATCTTTTCCATCGTTCTGTTCTGGGTGGTGATCAGGGCCGCCGTCATACGGCCCCTGTTCTCCTTGAAGAAGACGTCTGAGGCCCTGGCCCTGGGCGATGTAGACCAGAGGATCATGGTCAAGACCAACGACGAGCTGGGCGACATGGCCGGTGCGTACTCCGAGGTGATCGGCTACATGAAGGACATGGCCCAGACAACCGCCAGGATAGCGGATGGCGATCTCACGGTCCCCATTCGTCCCAGGTCGGAGAAGGACATCCTGTCTCGCTCCTTCTCTCTCATGGTCAAACGGCAGCGGGATCTCATCAGCGGGGTGAAGGTGGCGGCGGCCAGCGTGGCCGAGGCCAGCGATAGCCTGAGCCAGGCCTCCGAGCAGACGGCCAGGGTGACGCAGCAGATCGCCGGCACCATTCAGCAGGTGGCGAAGGGCACCAGTGAGCAATCGGCCTGCCTGCAGGAGGTGGTGACCAGCGAGCAGGTCCTGTCCCGGTCCATCGAGCAGATGGCCGGCGGGTCGCAGGAGCAGGCGGCCAGCGCGGAAGAGGCCGCCCGCATGGTGAAGCAGGTGTCGGTGTCGGCCACCCAGGTGTGGCAGAACGCCCAGGCCGGGACCGAGGCCTGGAAGAGCACGGCGAAGT
>CALMBS010000233.1 GCA_937860285.1 uncultured Chloroflexota bacterium | reverse complement strand
CCGTCGAAGGGGGATACCTCGGGGAAGACGCACTTCAGGTGCGGCGGTGCGGCCATGGCCGCCCAGTACTGGTTGTTGCCGCGGTACGAGGCGCCGAACATGCCAACGTTGCCGTCGCACCAGGGCTGGGCGGCAAACCACTCGGTCAAGTCGTACAGGTCGTAGGCCTCGGTCATGTCGGTGCCCCCGGAGAAGACCCCGAAGGACGCGCCCGTCCCCCTGACATCCGCCGCCGCCACCACGTATCCGTGCTGGAGCAGCGTCGCCGCATAGGGGTAGGCGTTGAGCGTGGTGCTCATCCCGGCAGCTGAGTAGGTGGCCCTCACGTAGCGCTCCGCGCTGAACACCACGGGCAGCGGCTCCTCTACCACCTGGTCGTTGTCGTACACCGGGCGGAAGATGTCCACCGCCAGCCTGGTGCCATCCCTCACCTCTACATACATAGAGGACCGCGTCCAGTTGTCGTAGAGGGCCTCGGAGTACCCGCTGTAGACGCCGAACTTCGATACTCTCCCCGTCTTCGCCATGGCCGCCGGCACAATCGCGGCCAGAAGCGCCAGGACCAGCAGCACAACGACTACCTTGCCGATCGACCTCCTGAACATAACACCCTCCTTCTTTGGCTGGATAAAGGAATGACCGTGGTCCCTGGTCTTGCCGTCTGGTGGTTCGAAAGCAGGTCCCCCCACACCTCCTCCCCGCGCCGTGTGCGGCCCCGGCGGGCCGCGCGCCCCGAATGGAACGCAGCGTCCCTGATGCTGTGACTCCGGGGATTGTATCTTGATGTTACCATGTCGGGTCAACCGCCGGGCAGAGGCCGGATTGGCACATATTGACTCTCGCCGAGGCTCCGGCAGGGGCCCGGGCGAACTCCGGCCGGGGCAGGACTATCCTTTTTGGCCCAACCCAACGCATTGCCTCAGTACAGGTGTTACCGAAATCGGGGGCGGGCGAGCTGACGCCGCGGCCGCTGACGACCTCAGGTCCGGCCGCAGGCGGTAATGCCATGGCACCATGATAGCCCGGGCCGGGGCAGGACTATCCTTTTTGCCGCAACCTGACGCGTTGCCTCAATACTGGTGTTACCGAAATCGGGGGCATGGGTGCTGCCTGGATGGCAGGCATCAATGACCAGAGCAGGTGTCAGGGAGGCACGCGGTGGCAGGTCGGCTACGGTAACACTGGCAAATGACGCAACGCCTCAGTATCGGCGAAATTCTCATTCCACCCACCAGGGCTGGGCCCGCGCCTACGGCCCCGGGCCGGGCGCGTCCAGGCAACTCGGAGACCCCGCGCCGCCGGCTGGCCGTGGCAGACGGCTCGCGGCGAATCTGCCGCGTGAGCCGGGCCGTCAGCCAGCAGCCGCGCCCGTTGCCGGGCTGGACCGCCTCCGTTCGTGGCGGCCCCGGGCCCGATGTGAGATGATGTATCTCTGGAGAGCCTGACGGTGAAGAAAGAGGAAGAAGGGAGCCACCGCCTACAGGGAAGCGCTCCGCCGGGCGAGCGGCCGCAGGGGAAGCCCACCCAAGGTGAGCGGTCACAGCAAGGCACCCTGCCGGGCGAGCGCCTGCAGAAGGTCTTGGCCGCGGCGGGGCTGGGCTCCCGCCGCGCCTGCGAGTCCATCATCACCGCCGGCCGCGTCAAGGTGAACGGCGCGCCGGCCACCGTCCTGGGGACCCGGGTGGACCCGGCGAAGGACCGCGTGGAGGTGGACGGCATACTGCTGGACACTCAGGTGGAGCCCCGCTACTTCCTGCTGAACAAGCCCCCGGGGTACCTCACCACCCTGGACGACCCGCAGGGCCGCCCCACCATACTGGACCTGTTCCAGAAGAAGGGACGCTACTTCCCGGTGGGCCGCCTGGACCTGGAGAGCCGGGGCCTGATCCTGCTGACCAACAACGGCTTCATCGCCCACCGCATGACCCACCCCAGCTTCGGGGTGGAGAAGACCTACGTGGTGAGCGTCGCGGGGCGCGTACCCCCCGGGGCGCTGAAGCAGCTGCGCCAGGGGATAGACCTGGAGGAGGGCCGCACCTCACCCGCCCGGGTGAAGGTGGTGGGGCAGGAGGAGGACTCCACCGTGCTGGAGTTCGTCATCCACCAGGGCTGGAAGAGGCAGGTCCGCCGCATGTGCGAGGCGGTGGGCCTGCGGGCCGTCGACCTCATCCGCACGCAGCTGGGCCCGCTGACCCTCGAGGGCCTCCCCGAGGGGAAGTGGCGCGAGATGCGCCCGGCCGAGGTGGACGCGCTCTTTGCGGCGCTGGGGCTGAGATAGCCGGCCGGGACCGGCCGGCGGTCAGCCCTCAGTGCGCGGCCT
>CALMBS010000232.1 GCA_937860285.1 uncultured Chloroflexota bacterium | reverse complement strand
TTCCGGCCGCTCCGGCCCCCACCACCAGGATTGCCTCGCCTTTCTTCTGTTGTGTATCGCCCATCATGTTCACCTCGTCAGAGGGGTCTATTCGCCCCGTTCGGCATAGCTGTATCCAGCCGCCTCGATCATCTCGAAGAACTGCTTCGGGTTCCAGTTCCGGTGCCTGATGGCCTTGGACGGACAGGTGGCGGCACACGCCCCGCAGCCCTGGCACACCGTCTCGGTGACCACGGCGATCTTCCTTATCTGGTCAAGCTCAAGTGCATTGTAGGCGCACACGGCCACGCACTGCCCGCAGCCGCGGCACACGTCCGGGTCAACGTAAGAGACCGTGGCCTCGGACTGGATCCGCGGCTTGGACAGGATGGTGGAGGCCCGGGCCGCCGCCGCGCTGGCCTGGGTGATAGTCTCCTCCACGTTCTTGGGCGCGTGCCCGATGCCGCACACGTACAGGCCGTCCGCCGGGAAGTCCACCGGGCGCAGCTTCAGATGGGCCTCCAGGAAGAAGTTGTCCTGGTTCAAGGGAACGCGGAGCATCTCGGCGATGACCCTGTTGCCCGCCGTGGAGACCGTCCCGGCTGACAGGACCACCGCGTCGGTGTTCACCGTCAGGTCCGCCCGCAGGAGCGGATCGTAGAAGGTGACTGCCAGGCCGCCTTCGGCGGTGACCGTGGGCTTCTTGTCCTCCTCGTACCGGATGAACCTCACGCCCATCTCGCGGGCCTTGTAGAAATGCTGCTCGTTGAAGGCATAGGTGCGAAGGTCGCGGTAGAGGATGAAGACATTGGCCTCCGGCTTCAGCTCCCTGATCTTGATGGCGTTCTTGACTGCCTGGGAGCAGCACACCCGGCTGCAGTATGGATGGGCCTCTTCGCGTGAGCCCACGCACTGGATCATGACCACCGTGTTGGCGGCGAGCTCGCCCCTGGACAGCTTCTCCTCCAGCTCGAGCTGGGTCATGACGTTATCGTTCTGCCCGCACAGGTACTCCGTCGGCCGGTACTCCTCCGCGCCCGTGGCGATGATCACCGCCCCGTGGGCCAGGCTGTGGGTTTCGCCATTGGACCGGAACTCCGTCTTGAAGTCCGCTACCGAGCCTTCCGCCTTGAGGATTTCTGTCTTCAGGAAGACCTTGATCCGGGGATGGTTCTCCACCTTCTGGACCAGCTCCGCCAGCTTCTGCTGCGGGTCCTGGCCATCGATGAGGTACTTGAGCCTTCTCAGGTTCCCGCCCAGGACTTCCTTCTGCTCCAGTATGTACGTCGGGAACCCCTGGTTGGCCAGGTCGAGCGCCGCCGTCATCCCCGCCAGGCCGCCGCCAATGATAAGGCAACTCTGATTCACGTCGATGACCTTGGGGTAGAGGGGTTCCCGCAGCCGTGACTTGGACACCGCCATCTTCACCACGTCCTTGGCCTTCTTGGTAGCCATCTCCGGTTCGTCAGTGTGCACCCAGGAGCACTGGTCACGGATGTTGGCCATCTCGAAGAGGTACGGGTTGAGCCCGGCCTCCTTCATGTTCTCCTGGAAAAGGGGCTCATGGGTCCTGGGCGTGCAGGAAGCGACGATCATGCGGTTCAGGGCGTACTCATTGATGATGTGCTTCATTCTCTCGCCGCTGTCCGCCGAGCAGGCGTACAGGAAGTTCTCGGCGTAGGCGACACCGGGCAGTGTCCGGGCGTACTCCACCACGGCCGGCACGTCCACGACGGAGGCGATGTTCTTGCCGCAGTGGCAGATGAACACGCCGATGCGCGCGTCCTGCCCCGCGATGTCCCGCTCCGCCGGGTAGACCTTGTCCTTGATCAGGGTCCCCTTGGCGTCAGACAGCAGGGACAGGGCCTTCACCACCGCGGCGCTGCCCTGCGTAACGCTCTCCGAGATGTCCTTCGGGCCGTTGAACACGCCCAGGGAGTAGACGCCCTCGCGGGTGGTCTCCACCGGCGCAAACATGTCCGTCTTGCAGAACCCGAACTGGTCCAGCTCGAAGCCGAACTTCTCCGCCAGCTGCCGGTTCTCCGCGGCGGGGCCCATGCCACAGGAGAGGATCACCATCTCGAACTCCTCGGCCACCGTCTCCCCGCTCTCGTTGATGTAGCGGATCCGCAGGTCGCGGTTCCCGGGTGTCTCCTCCACGTAGGACGGCTTGAAGCGGATGTAGCGGACCCCCATCTTCTTGGCCCGGTCGTAGAAGCCCTCATAGCCCTTGCCGAAGGTGCGCATGTCGATGAAGAAGATGGCCACATCGGTCTCCGGGTGCTCCTCCTTGAGGAGGATGGCCTGCTTGGTGGCGTACATGCAGCAGACCGCGGAGCAGTAGTTCAGGTTCGCCTCCCGGGAGACGTCCCGGGACCCGACGCACTGGATGAAGGCCACCTTGTGCGGCATCTTGCCGTCGATAGGCCGGCAGATGTGGCCCGAGTATGGGCCGGTGGGCGCCAGCACCCGCTCGAACTGCAGCGCGGTCAGCACGTTGGCGTACCGGCCCCAACCCAGCTCAGGCTTGGCCCTGGCGTCGTAGAGCTCGTATCCGGCAGCGAGCAGCACCGCCCCCACCTTCAGATCGATCAGCTCCTCATGGGGGCCGTCGTGGCTGATGGCCTTGGCCTCGCAGGTCTTCTCGCACTGCCGGCACTCGCAGCACACGGCACAGGACAGGCACCGCTCCGCCTCGGCAACGGCCTCCTCCTTGGTGAGCGGCAGCACCACCTCGGTGAAGTTCGCCTTCCTCTCGTCCGGGGAGAGCCGTCTCTGGACCGCCCTCTTCCGCACCACCGCCGTCTTGATGTCCGGCTCCGGCGCCACCGCCGGGGTCTCTCCCCTGCCATCCTTCAAGTCCTTCTTCGTCAGGTAGCGGTCTATGGAGATGGCGGCCGCATGACCGTGCCCCACCGCCTGCACGATGGAGGCCGGGCCCCTCACCACATCCCCGCCGGCGAAGACACCGGGAGCCGACGTCTCGAGCGTGAGCGGGTCAGCCTGGATGGTCCCGTTCTTGTTGGCTGCTACGATGCCCTTAAGGAAATCGATATCCATGGTCTGACCGATGGCCGGGATGATGATGTCCGCAGGAATCTCGAACTCCGATCCGGGTATGGCCTCGGGCCGCCGGCGCCCGCTCTTGTCGGGCTCGCCCAGGCGCATCTTGTTGCAGACCAGGGCCACTGCCTTCTTGCCATTGGCCTTGACGCTGACCGGTGCGGCCAGGAAGTGGAACTCGACGCCCTCCTCCTCCGCCTCCTCGATCTCCCAGGGGTTGGCCGGCATCTCTGCGCGGGAGCGGCGGTAGACCACGGTCACCTCTTTGGCCCCCAGGCGCAGCGCAGTGCGGGCCGCGTCCATGGCCACATTGCCGCCGCCAACCACCACGGCCTTCTCTCCCACCCTGGGCGCGCGGCCGGCATTCGACTCCTCCAGCAGGGCCAGGGCCGGGACTACGCCCTCGAGGTCCTCCCCGGGAATGTCGAGCTTCGTGGAGGCCTGGGCGCCTACGGCCACGAACACCGCCTGGTACTGCTTCTGCAGATCGGCAAAGTTGACGTCCTGGCCTACCCTGGTCTTCGCCCGAAACTCGATGCCCCGGCGCAGGATAGCGTCGACCTCGCGCTTCACCAGTTCATAGGGCAGACGATAGTCCGGGATCACCTTGCGCACCATGCCGCCGCCTTCGGCGGCGGCATCGAACATGGTCACCGGGTACCCCAGGGCCGCCAGGTCCCGGGCGCAGGTCAGGCCGGCCGGTCCGGCTCCCACCACCGCCACCTTCTCGGGGCGGGCGGGCGGCGGCTCAGTCGGCGCCCCCACCTCCTGGCCGTCGCTGGTGTAGTGCGCCGCATAGTACTCATCAGCGATGTGGCGCTTGAGGGCGCAGATTGAGACCGGCTCCTCCATCAGCTTGCCCCGGTAGCATTCCGTTTCGCAGGGGTGATGGCAGACCCGGCCGCAGATGCCCACAAAGGGCATGGCCTGGTAAATGACCGCAAAGGCCTCATCCACCTTGCCCGCCGCCAGCAGCTTGACGTAGGCATGGGGGTTGACCCCCGCCGGGCAGGCGATGCGGCAGGGCGAGGTGCCCTCCTTGTGCACTGCATAGGCGCCCGGCACCGCCTGGGGGAACATGCGGTAGACGGCGTTCTCCTTGGCCAGGAGCTGCTGGAACAGGCTGACGGTCTGGACCGGGCAGTTCCGCGTGCAGTCGCCGCAGCCCTTGCACACGCTGGCGTCCACCCAGCGGTTCTTCTTCCTGATGGTAACGGTATAGTCACCGGGCCCGCCGCTCACCTTCTCCACGTCGGCCCCGGTGATCATCTCTATGTTCAGGTGTCTTCCCACGGTCACCAGCCTCGGGCCGATGGTGCACATAGCGCAGTCGTTGGTGGGAAAGGTCTTGTCCAGGCGGACCATGCCGCCGCCAATCGAGGTCTCCTTCTCCAGGAGGTAGACCTTGATCCCGGCCTCTGCCAGGTCCAGCGCGGCCTGCATGCCGCCGATGCCGGCGCCGACCACCAGGGCCGCGCCCACCTTGCCGTTGCCGCCGTTATTCCCAGACATAGTCGAATCCACCCCCTCGGGAGACTCGCGAAGCTCTAGCCCATGGCTTCATGGACGAGCTCGGAGATATCCATAACCTGCATTACTTCGTCTTTGCCCTGGGTGAGAAGGCTGTCGTCCAGCATCAGGATGCAGTAGGGGCAGCAGGTGGCCAGTATGTCCGCGCCCACGGCCGCCGCCTGATCGATCCTCAGCTCCGAGAACCTTTCTCCCTTCTTAGTCTCGGCCCACACCCGGCCGCCGCCCCCGCCGCAGCATATGCTGTCTTCCCGGATGTTCGCCATCTCCACCAGCTCGACCCCCGGTATGCTCTGCAGCAGGTAGCGGGGATCATCATAAACACCGCTGTGGCGCCCCAGGTAGCAGGGGTCGTGGTAGGCCACCCTCTTCTTGACCTCTTTGGTGAACTTGAGCTTCCCCTCCCTGGCCAGCTGCGCCAGGTACTGGGTGTAGTGCAGCACCTCGAACTGGGCGCCCAGCTCGGGGTACTCATTCTTGAAGGTGTAGTAGCAGTGCGGCGAGCTGACCACCACCTTCTGCACCCCGGCCTCCTTGAAAGCCGCGATGTTGCCGGTGGCCAGGCTGGTGAAGAGCTCCTCGTTGCCGCACTTGCGGACGCTCTCGCCG
>CALMBS010000231.1 GCA_937860285.1 uncultured Chloroflexota bacterium | reverse complement strand
GGGGGCCGCTGCGCCGACAGGGTGGAGGGCACGTCCCTGCTGTACATGCTCTACGCCATCGGGCTGATACAGGCCAGGCTGACCACCCGGGGGACGTTCCTCCGGGGTGCGGTCACCATGGGCCGGCACTACCAGGCACAGGAGCCCAGGCTGAACGTCATGTTCGGGCCGGCTTTCACGGAGGCGTACGAGCTGGCGGAGAACCTGGCCGGATGGCCCCGCGTGCTGGTCCACCCGGACGTCCTGCGGGGGCCCATTGGACGCTCCATCAGGAGCTACATTGAGCGCAACCTCTGCGTCACCCAGGACGACGGGCTGCCCTTTGTGGACTACCTCGGCGGCATCTACGGCCTGGGCCTGGCCATCAGCTGGCGGCGGGAGTACCTCCGCAGACGGTCCCGGGCCCGCAACAGGGTCCTCCCTCTGGAGCTCCAGACGGAGCACTACCTGCTCAAGCACAAGAAGGCCGTGGAACACGCAGCCAGGCTGAAGGAGACCCGGGACGACCTGGCCATACTGGTCAAGTACCATTCGGCGGCCGCCTACCACAACAGATTCATCGACGCCGTCTGCGATTTCGTCGCCGGGGCGCCGCGGCCGGATAGCCTGGAGATCCGAGCCCGCTGCTTCGGACCCGTCGAGCTGACGCTCGCGGCCCTGCCCCGAAGCTCGGAGGGGCAGGCCACCAGCTTTCTGAACCGCAAGCTGTCGGAGATGACGCGGAAGATGGAGAAGATTTGGGCCAACAGGATAGACCTGGCGGGCAACTTCCCGGCCCGGTATGGCTGGACCGGGGGGCCCGCACCGGAGAGGAAGAATGAAATCAGAGCATGAACCGAACCTGAAGGCGCTGGTCGTATACTACTCGGCCACCGGGAACACCCGGAAGGTAGCCGACGCCATACATGGCGGGCTGGTGAGCGAGGGTGTGGAGTCTACCATCTGCGGGCTGGAGGATGCCGCGAACAAGGAGTTCTATGACTACGACCTGGTCTTCCTGGGTTCGCCGTCCATAGAGTTCCTGCCGGCGGAGCCCATGATGCGCTTCGTCAGGGACCGGCTGAACCTGCACCGGCTAAGAGGGGACATCAAGCTGGGAGCCCCCAAGATCCCGGGCAAGACCGCGGTGGTGTTCTGCACCTATTCCGGTCCCCATACCGGACTGAACGAGGTCATCGTGGCGGGCAAGTACATGGCGCAGCTCTTCGAGCACATCGGTTTCGAAGTCGCGGATGAATGGTACGTGGTGGGTGAGTACCCTGATGACCAGGAGACCAATATCAGGGGCCGGCTGGGTGATATCAGGGGCCGTCCCAATGAGCAGGACCTGGCGAGGGTGCAGAAGGACGCGGCGAACCTGGTCCGGGCCAGAAGGGTGCAGGAAAGACAAAGAGGTCTCGGGTGACCTTTCCAGCTTCCCAGGTCCTCTCCCGCCCTTGAGCCGTCTTAGCTTCTGCTCGTTACCGAGTGAGCCGGTGTAGGTTACAACCCTACTCGTTTTGCTCTGGCGGGCGTTGCCTCTTCGACTGGTTCGACCACCCGAGAACACCTTTAATTTTACGCGTTTTTCCTCGTGCTGTCAAGGTGGATACAGGATCGCGTCATCACAAATCATTCACCTCCCGCGGTGCGGCGCCCTGGACATAAAACTTGCCCTGGGGCCCTGTTTTGGTATACTAGAAATAGCAGACCTTACTTTGCGCAGCAGAAATAGTTTTGGTCAGGTGATGATGGGGGGCAGCGGCATCGCGGTGGCCGCTGCGGGTTTGTGGGGTGAGGGGGCCGGTCAGGGGAGTGATGATGGGAATGCGTGACGTAGCACGGGTCCTGGCGCTGGTGGGCGTAGTTCTGGCATGCGTCTGGGGCGTGGTGGGGACAGCCCTGACGTCCTCCAGCGTGGCCGACGCCGCCTTCGCGGTGTCGGAGAATGGGACCATCCATGTGTCAGGCAATCTGCCAGGGGCGGGGTTCAGCATCCAGGGGCCGCCCAACTACAATGGATCTGTGCCTGGCGACGGCGACGTCGAGTTCAGCGATGTGCCGCCAGGTAGCTACAGGATAACCTGGCAGGACGAGGTGGGTTACTCTACGCCGTCTTCCGAGACGAAAACTCTGCCGGAGACGGGCGGCAGCATCAGCTTCCATGGCGAATACACGGAGATCGCCCAGACCGGCACGATCGTGGTGACAGCCAACGTGCCCGGGGCGACCTTCAACATCACCGGGGCGGCGACCTACAGCGGGGCGCCGCGGACCATCAGCGATGCGCCGGCGGGCACATACACCATATCCTGGAACGATGTGCCAGGCTACAACACGCCCGGACCGCAGAGCCGCACGCTGAACGCCAACGGCACCATTGAATTCGGAGGGCAGTACACCGAGATACCGGTCCTGGAAGGCACCATCAGCGTCAACAGCATCCCGGCCGGGGCGACCTTCAACATCACCGGGGCGGCGACCTACAGCGGGACGGCCCCGTGGAGCACCAGCGGCGCGCCGCTGGGCAGCTACACCATCACCTGGAATCCCCTGCTGGGGTACAATACCCCGCCCAGTGAGACCAGGAGCCTCTCTATGGGAGGCGGCATCTCCTTCACCGGCAACTATGCGGCGGTCCCACAGACGGGCACGATTGTGGTGACGGCCAATATGCCCGGGGCCACCTTCACCATCACCGGGGCGGCCGAGTACAATGGGGCGCCACGGACCATCACCGATGCTCCGGCTGGCGACTACACCATCACCTGGCGCGTTCTGGCCGGGATGACCTCGCCACCGCCTCAGACGCTGACCCTCCTGGCGGGCAGCACCATCACTTTCAACGGCGTCTATATCGACAACATCCCCCCGGCCATTTCCGGAGTGGCCGTGAAGGGGGTCACGACTACCACCGCCACCATCACCTGGACCACCAACGAGCAATCGGACAGCCAGGTGGAGTACGGCCTGACCATCGCCTTCGGGTTTACCACGCCGGTGAATCCCAGCCTGGTCACCAGCCACAGTGTGACCATCACCGGGATGAACCCCGGGACCTACTACTACTACCGGGTGACCTCGAGGGACCTCGCGGGCAACCCCATGCAGTCGGGGCGCTTCGAGTTCCTCACCTCGGACGATGTCCCGCCCAAGTTCCTTGAATCCAGCGTTATCGTGACCGACATCTCGCCCTCCGGCGCCACCGTCAAGTGGGAGACTGATGAGAGGTCGGACAGCCAGGTGGAGTACGGTCTGACGGCCAACTACGGCTCGGTGTCCACCATCGATTCCTCGCTGGTGCGCAGCCACACCGTGGCCCTGACCGGGCTGGCCCCCCAGACCACCTACCACTACCGGGTGAAGTCGACGGACTACTGGGGCAACTCCAGCGCGTCGCCGGATGCCACCTTCACCACCATCGACGTGGATGCCCCCGTGATCTCCGGTGTGGCGGCCACGGGGATCACCGACACCTCCGTCATCATCGTCTGGTTCACCGACGCCCCGGCGGACAGCAGCCTGGAATACGGCCTGACCACCAACTATGGCTTCGTATCGGCCTATGACAACACCATGGTCACCGCCCACAGCGTGGCCATCTCGGACCTGATGGCCCAGAATACCTACCACTACAAGGTGAAATCGAGGGATGCCTCCGGCCTGTGGTCCGAGACGCCGGACTATACGTTCACCACTGGCGTCGACATGGGCAGCGATCCACCGCAGATCCTGTTCCTCACGCCGGGAGAGCCTACCAGCTCCGGGACCACCATCTCCTGGAGCACCAACGAGATGGCCATCAGTCACGTGGAGTACGGACTGACGGAGAAGGACGGGAAGTACGACTTCTCCACCGCGCCCAGCACCGAGTACAAGACCCTGCACGTCGTGCCCATCACCGGCCTCAAGTCCGGCATGACCTACCACTACCGGGTCGTTTCGACTGACGCCGCCGGCAACCGTACGGTCTCGGGCGACAAGACCTTCAATACCCCGATGGGCCGGGCGCCGCTTCCATCGCTGCCGGCCTGGGCCTGGGCCATCGTCGGCGTCGCCGGGGCTCTGCTGGTGGGCGTCCTGGTGGTCAAGAACCGCTGAGCGGTCCGGTCTCCGCCACTCCCGGCTGCGAAGGGGCAAGCCCATGATCAGGACAGGCGTCTTCTACAGTGAGGTCATGAGGAATGACCATGCCCCCTCGGACATGAACATCGGGAAGGGATTCGATGCCATCGTCAAAGAGGGGCTCTTCGAGGTGGAAGGGATCAGCCTCATCGAGGCCGAGCCGGTGGCGGAGGAACTGGTGCTGCGGGTGCACACCAGGAGGCTGGCGGATGAAGTCCGGCGGGATGGCCTCTGGGAGGTGGGCCGGCGCTCGGCCGGGGCCGTGGTCATGGCCTTTGACCGGGTCCTCTCGGGGGAGCTGGACAACGGCCTGGCGCTGGTAGGCATCGGCGGTCACCACGCCGGCCGGGACGATGCCTACGGGGGGTGCTGCCTGAACCACGAGGCCATAGCGGTCACCTGGGCGCGGGAGAACGGCCGGGGGCCGCGGTTCGCCATAGTGGATACCGACACGCATCATGGGGACGGCACCCGGGAGCTCCTCTCCGGAGACAGCAACGCCCTGCACATCTGCTACTGCGGCTATGGCCGCGGGGATGGACGGACCGGGGTGTGCCTTCCCCACGCTTCAGGAGATGAGGAGTTCGTGCGGCGGCTCCGGGCGGAGGTGGTCCCGCTTCTGAGGGAGTTCCGCCCCGACCTTGTCCTGTGGTTCTGCGGCCTGGACACCCACCGGGAGAGCTACGGGACCAGGTGCCTGACGTCCGACTGCTATCCCCGGCTGTGCGAGGTGCTGCGGGAGGCGGCCGGGGAGGTCTGCCGGGGAAGGCTGGTGGTGAGGGTAGGCTGCAATGCCCCGGCGCGGGTGGCGGCCGAGGTCCTTCCCCGCATGGTGAAGGTGCTGGCCGGCCAGCCGTGGCGGTAGCCGGGCCCCTCCCGGGCGGTGGCCCGGCGAGGGCGTTGCCGCCTGCCGCTTGAAGATGTTCCCCGGGCTGGGTATACTACCGGCAGTGGTCCCCTGGGCCTCCCCGCGGACCCGCCGGGTCCCATGCCGAGGTCTTCTCATTAATCACAAAATGGAGGGTTGATAACGATGGAATCCAAACGCTCGCGCCGTCCTATCGAACGCAACGTAGCCATGGAGCTGGTGCGTGTGACAGAGGCCGCCGCCCTGGCTGCCGCCCGCTTCCTGGGAATGGGCGACAAGAACATGGTGGACGGGTCAGCCGTGTCCGCCATGCGGTATGTTCTCGGCAGCGTCCACATGGATGGTGTGGTGATCATTGGGGAGGGTGAGAAGGACGAGGCCCCGATGCTCTACATCGGGGAGCGGATCGGAGACGGCTCCGGCCTGAAGCTGGACATCGCGGTTGACCCGGTGGACGGCACGACCCTCACGGCCAAGGGTCTCCCCGGGGCCATCTCTGCCGTGGCGCTCTCCGCCAGGGGCACGATGCACTGCCCCCGCGAGCTGGTGTACGTCAACAAGATCGTGGCCGGGCGTGAGGCCAGGGACGTGGTGGACATCGACGCGCCAGTGGCGGAGAACCTCAAGAACATCGCCAAGGCCAAGAAGAGGAAGGTGGCCGAGCTCACCGTGGTGGTGCTGGACAGGCCGCGCCACGACCAGTTGATTTCCGAGATCAGGAGCGCCGGCGCCCGGATCAAGCTGATCTCTGATGGCGACGTGGCCGCCGGCATACAGGCGGCCCTGCCTGAAACGGGCATAGACTGCCTGATGGGGGTGGGAGGCACGCCCGAGGGCGTCCTTTCCGCCGCTGCCATCCGCTGCATCGGCGGCGTCATCCA
>CALMBS010000230.1 GCA_937860285.1 uncultured Chloroflexota bacterium | reverse complement strand
GTGATCTACTGCGGCGGCGGCATGTGGAGCGAGGAGATCCGGCGCGAGGCGACTGAGATCATCATGACGGACGACCGGTTCCGGGACATGCGGGGTCTCTGGCGCGAGAGAAACAGCAAGCCCCAGAAGGAGAGTGAGGCCGACTTCCAGAAGGCCATCGCGGGAGCGGGAGTCCCTGGGACCGTGCTGAGAGAAGGCGGCGGCATGTGGATCGAGATCATCAAACCGTCAGCGTGCAGCGGGGAGGCACAGCGTTGCATGGAAAGAGCGACAGACTTCGACTCAATAGACTGGAACACCATGTGGCAGCAGGAATCGGCACATTCTCACCCGAGGAACAACATGTCCCAGAAGGAGCTCTGGGACAGGCGTGCGGATACCTTCGGCAAGAGGGTCAACCGTGTCAGGCACGGCCAGGAAAGAGACAAGGATGACTACATCTCTCAGATGCTGGACCGCATTCCAGTCAGCCCCGGGTGGACCGTCCTTGACATCGGCTGCGGCCCGGGCACACTGGCCATTCCTCTGGCGAAGAAGGCCGGGAGTGTCACGGCTCTCGATGTGTCCTCGGAGATGCTGGGGCAGCTGAAGTGCCAGGCCGAGAGCATGGGACTGAGCAACATCCGATATGTGAACTCCTCCTGGCAGGATGCCTGTGCCGGCGGCGAGGTCGGCAGCCATGACATCGTCATAGCCTCCCGCTCGCTCATGTCGGGCGACGTCAGGGAGGCGCTGGCCCATATCGCTGCCATCACCAGGGAGGCGGCCTACATTACCTCCCCAATCGTTCACCTCCCGCTCGACTGGGAAGCCTATACGGCCATAGGCAGAGGCAACAGAAAGCACCCCCCGTACATCTACCTCTACAACATGCTCTTTCAGATGGGCATCCAGGCCAATGTCGAGATCCTCAGCCCGAAAGTCAGAGCGGAGTTCCCCAGTGTCGAAGAAGCCATTGATGACCTGCAGTGGCGGACGGACCCGTTCAGCCCCGACGAGAAGGCCAGGCTCCGTGACTTCCTGGAGGCAAGGCTCACCCGGGAGGGGAGCCCCGCGGTATTCACTCACGACGGCAGGTCCAGGTGGGCCCTCATGTGGTGGCGGAAGCAGGATCTCCGGGCGTGATCTCTTCAGCTACCGGTCCTCGCCGGCGCCTCGCCGCCCCGGTGCTTGCGCCGGCTGGTATACTGTCGCTGGAGACAGTCGCGGCCGGGCGCGGCGGCACGAACCGGGGAGGTGCGCAGTGAAATACGTGCAGGTGCTGACTTACAAGGGCAGGCAGATGTGGTACCTGGACGCCGCGAACAAGGACGAAAAGGAGACCCTGGCTGCCTGGGAGGAAGCCAAGCAGGTCCTGGGGAGGGAGAAGGAAGGCTGCCTGGCGGTGATCGATGCCCGGAACATGCCGATGTCAGTGGCCATTCTGAAGACGGCGAAGGAGGCCGCGGAGATGCCGAAGGGCGATCAGCGGTATCGCGTCGCCTTCGTGGGGATGACCGGCATGTCGAAGTCCATGGCCCAGATCCACGCCGCCACCAGGCACGTGAACGCGCATTTCGTGGACACGATTGAAGAGGCCCGGGAGTGGCTGCTCAAGGAGGCCGAGAGGACCCTGAAGAGGTAGGCGCGGGAACCGCGGCTCAGTAGGTCGGTCCCGCCCCGGTCACCCGGTAGCCGAGCTTGATCATGTAGGGGGTGAGGAAGGCGGTGATGGCCACCGCCACCCCTATGGTGGGGAACAGGGAGGGGCTGATGACGTCCAGGTCCTGGCCCACCTTAATCACGATGAAGGCAAACTCGCCGATCTGCCCCATGCCCAGTCCTACCCGCAGCGCGGTGGACCGGTCAAAGCCCTGCAGCCTGGCCCCCAGGCTGCAGCCCAGCACCTTGCCCACCATCATCACGGCGGTGACCAGCAGCGCCGGCAGGAGGAAGTCCTGGAACTGGCCGACGTCGATGAGGGCCCCCATGGAGACGAAGAACAGGGCCCCGAACATGTCCCTGATGGGGGACACCAGCGACGAGACCCTCTCGGCGGAGTTGGCGCTGGCCACGATGGTGCCCATGAGGAAGGCCCCGATGGCCACGGACAGGCCGACGTAGTGGCTCAGCATGGACCAGCCGAAGCAGAGCCCCAGGCCCAGGAGAATCAGCAGCTCTCCGTGCCCGGCGGTCTCCTGGTTCGACAACGAGAGGTTGGGGCGGCCCACCACGTCCACGATCCTGGGGATCAGCGCTCCGCCGACCACCAGCGTTCCGACCACGAAGAGCAGCGCCTGGCCCAGCTTCCAGGCCAGCGCCGCGGAGCTGATGTCGCTGTGGCCTGCGATGGGCGTGATGATGGTGAGCAGGACCACCACCACGACGTCCTCTACAATGAGCACCCCCATCATTAGCAGGGAGGAGGTGTCGTCCAGCCGGCCCAGGTCCGCCAGGACCTTGGCGATGATGACCGAGCTGCTGCTGGCCAGGGCGGTGGCCAGGAACAGGCAGTCCACGAGGGGCCAGTTCAGAATCCAGCCGATCCCGTAGCTGATGAGGAACATCAGCGTGATCTCGATGGCCGAGATGATGAGGTATGAGCGCAGCGGTATCCTTCCCAGCTTGCGGATGGGGAAGCGCAGCCCGATGCCGAAGAGGAGCAGTATGACGCCCAGGTCGGCCAGCTCCGCCAGAACATCCAGCCGGCTCACCAGGCTGAAGGGCGGGCTGAACGGGCCGATCAGTATGCCGGCGAGCAGGTATCCCAGGATGAGGGGCTGCCTCAGCCGGTAGCAGGAGAAGGTGACCACGGCCGCGACGGCCATGATTATGGCCAGGTCTCTGACGATGGCGTAGGGTGTTATCTCCATGGCGACTGCGGGCCCATTCTACCATGCAGAAACGCGGGGGATAAGCCCCGCGGGGGCCGGTCCCGGTGCGGCCGGCGGGGACGGCGGCCCGGGCTAGGAGCGCCCCTCGGCCGCGGAGGGCGCGAACCGGAAGCCGTTCGTGGTGAAGGCGGCGACGCAGGCGCCGGCCACCTCCGGATCGTAGAGAATGCCGCTGTTCCGCGTGATCTCCTGCAGGGCCCTCTCCGGCCCCATGGATGGCCGGTAGGGCCGGTGGGAGGACATGGCCTCCACCACGTCGGCCACGGCC
>CALMBS010000229.1 GCA_937860285.1 uncultured Chloroflexota bacterium | reverse complement strand
CCTCTTCGTCGTGCCGTTTCCCCAGCCGCGCCAGCAGGTAGTAGTTGGCCAGGGCCAGCAGGACCGTGGCCACCAGGAAGACGGGGTAGGCGATCCGCCAGTTGTCCTGGCCGGTCATCATGGTCCACTCGGACATGCCGAAGATCCCGGCCAGGAAGGTGAGCGGCATGAAGACGGTGGTGATGAGCGTCAGGCGCCTGACCGTGGCGTTGGTCTGCTGGGCAGCCCTGGTCATACGGTTGTTCTGCAGCGACAGGTAGATCTCCATGAGGCTGGTGCCCAGCTCGCGGCAGGTCTCTATGACCTCGAAGAACTTGGCCAGGTGGTCGTAGATGTCGCGATAGGGGAACAGGGCCTTCTCCGGTATGAACGGGCAGTCCCGGCGGCAGATCCGGGTGAGTATCTCCCGCTCGTGGAAGACGCTCTTGCGCAGCGCCATCAGGTCGCGGCGGCGGCGGACCAGTCCGGCGGGGTGGAACCTGGTGATGCCGGCCATCATGGACTCCTCCATCTCGTCGAGCTCGTCCTCGATCGATTCTATGGCCGCGAACTTCCGGTCTACGATGTGGTCCAGGATGACGTGCATCAGGAAGGCCGGCCCCTGGCGGGCCTTCTCGATCTCGCGCTCCACCACCTGCTCGATGCCCTCCAGCGGCCGGCCGGCGCCCGGAGCAGCGCCGCACACCGTGACCAGATAGTCCTCGCCAATGAAAAGGTCGATCTCATCCACGGACAGCCGCCCGTCGGTGCAGGCGAAGGCGTTGAAGAGGATGAAGGTGTTCCGGTGGTAGTCCTCCATCTTGGGTACCTGGTTGTCGTCGAAGCAGTCCTCGATGGAAAGAGGGTGGAGGCCGAGGGGTTCCATGAGCTTCAACAGGTCCTCTTTCTCCGGCTGCGAGTAGTGCAGCCACGCGAAGCCGCTGTCGGGTTGCTTCGCGCCGAAGCCGCCGTCGGGCACAGCGGCCAGCGCCTCTGCCGCGCTGCCGTATGCCGTGAGACCACTGAGAGCTGCAGGCTTCCCGCCCGGAGAGATGCGGTAGAACTTCGATTCCGACATAGCCACCTCCGCGGCGCCGTGTCTGTCAGCATGCCGCGCCGTTGGCGCATCATGCGGGCCGGACCCCGTCGCCGGCCCGGCCCACATTATACACGCTGCCCCGAGTCGGGGTGCGATCGCCGGGTCGCATGGCCTTGCCAGTCCGGAACCGCTGGTGGTACCATTCCCGCAGGTCGCCGGTGATGAAGAAGAGACTGTCTCCCTTTCTGCTCCTCTGCCTCATGGGCGGCCTGGCCATCTTCAGCTCTACGATGGCCAAGAACCCGGCCCTGCCGCTCTTCATCCGCTCGCTGGGTGTGCCGGTGTCAACGGTCGGTTTCATAGCGGCGGCTTCTACGGTGGTGGGGATCGTGGTGAGCTTTCCCGCCGGAGTCCTCTCCGACATCGTGGGAAGGCGCCGAGTGCTGCTGGCCGCCGCCGTGGTGTTCGCCACCGCCCCCTTCCTGTACCTGCTGATATCCTCTCCCTGGCAGCTGGTCCTGGTGCGCATCTATCACGGACTGGCTACTGCCATCCTGGGCCCGGTGGCGATGGCGGCTGTCGCCGATACGTATGTCACCGGCCGCGGCGAGCGGATGGGCTGGTACTCGTCGGCCACGATGGTGGGCCGATTCCTGGCCCCTTTCGTGGGCGGAATGCTGATCTTTGGCGACGACTTCCGCTGGGTCTACCTGGCCGACGGCCTGGCCGGCGTGCTGGCCCTGGCGGCCGCCATCAGGCTGCCTCTCGCCGGGCCAAAGCCGGCCTCGATACGAGAGATCCTGGGGCAGCAGCGCGGACAGTACGGACAGGAGATATCCTTCATGTTCCGCCATGGCGGGATACTGGCCACCAGCGGGATCGAGGCGGTGCAGTACTTTGCCTTCGGGTGCCTGGAGACATACCTGCCCATATATCTCAACGAGAACCTGGGCTATCCGGCCTGGAAGATCGGATTGCTCTTTACCGCTCAGGTCCTCTCGGCCACCCTCACCAAGCCGGTGATGGGCCGGCTTTCCGATCGTCATGGGCGCGTGCCCATGATCGCCTCCGGGCTGGTGCTGGGTGGGGTCACGATGGGGGTCATGCTCCTCTTTTCGAACTTCCCGGCCTTCCTGGTGCTGATAGCCCTGTTCGGGCTGGGGCTGGCAACGGTGACTGCTTCCACGTCGGCACTGGTGGCCGACCTGTCCCGGGCCGAAGGCAGGGGCGGGGCCATGGGGGTGCTGTCCAGCATCATGGACAT
>CALMBS010000228.1 GCA_937860285.1 uncultured Chloroflexota bacterium | reverse complement strand
GGGGCCCAGCCGGGTATGGTCAGCCTGGGGAGGCCCAGGTACCCGCCCTGGGTGGCCGGAACCCTCGTCTCGGAGCAGAAGGGATCCGCCCTGAATGGGTAGAGGCGCATGCCGGTGCAGAGAGCGTGACGGGACGGGAGGGCCGGCAACGTCTCCGGGCAGGCACGGTCAAAGACCAGGCTCTCCCGGGCGAACCGGTCCAGGGCCGGCGTCCCGACGGCGCCATTGCCGTAGCACCCGAGGTGGTCAGGCCGCAGGCTGTCGATCGTCACCAGTATGATATTGGTTCGACTCATGTCTGGACTGCCACAGCGCCCTGCCGCTCATCCGCCGGCATGGAGTCCCGAGAGGCCTCTGCCAACGGGACAAGGTTGATGATAGTCAGTCCCGTCTGCGGCTGTCTGTCAGGAAGCACCTGAACCGGCTGTCAGGGATTGTCTGACGCGGGCCGGTACGCCCTCCGGGGGAGTGGGGTGATGTGCCTCGCGTCTTTGACAACCGGCTCCTATTTGGAGTATGAGATACCTGTAGGGGGCTGCAGGCCCGATATGGGGAAGCGCACCTTGATGGGACAGGGGAGGAAGGACGGTCGCCGTAAGCCGGGCACAGTCGCTTCAGTGCGGCGGGTGGCGCCGTGGCTGAAGGCCACCGGCGGAGCCGGGGGCCGGGCCGGCGACCTGCTGGCCAGCCAGGATAGTATCTACCGCCTGGTAGCCGAAAATGTGACCGACGTCATATGGGTGCTGGACCTCTCCGGACAGCATGTCTACTTCAGCCCGTCGGTCCAGCGTCTCACCGGATACAGCCTGGAAGAGACCGTGGCTGACCCGACGGTGACCATGACCAAGGCGGGGATAAGGTGTGCGCGCCAGGCCATCAAGGCGCAGATGGGCCTGGAGAGGAAGGGCCGGAGGGACGAATCCCGGCCTATGGAGCTGGAGCTCATCCGCAAGGACGGCTGCCACGTCTGGACGGAGACTACCTGGAGCCTCCTCCGCGACGGGGATGACAAGCCGGTGGGCATTATCGGTGCCGTCCGTGACATCACGGAGCGCAAGCGCGCCGAAGGTCTCTTTCGAACGCTGGCAGACAACTCCCCCGTGAGCATCTACATCGTCCAGGACGGCCGGTTCCGTTTCGTCAACCGGCACTTCCTGATGGAGACGGGCTCCAGCGCGGAGGACCTGGTGGGGGAGAAGCCGCTGCGCCGGATGGCGCCCAGGGAGCGCAGCCGGGTGGAACAACACGCCGCCGCCATGTTGAGCGGCCAGCGGTCCGACCCATACGAGTTCCGCTATGTGGGGCGAAAGGGGCAGAGCCGATGGGTGATGGAGAGAGTGGCCAGGATCGAATATGAGGGGCGCCCCGCCGTCCTGGGCATATTCATGGACATCACGGAGCGCAAGTCGAGTGAGGATGCCCTGAGGCGGTCCGAGTCCGAGCTGCGGCTCCTGTCTCAGCGAATGCTGCAGATACAGGAGGATGAACGCGCGCGTATCGCCCGCGACCTGCACGACCAGCTGGGTCAGGAACTGGTGTTCCTGAAGATGAAGGCGCAGTCCCTGGCGGAGCAGGTGGGGCCGGCCTCGGTGGCCTACGATTCGGCATCGGAGCTGGCGGCCCTGATAGACAGGGTGAAGGCCACCTCTCATCGTATCGCCCTCAGCATCAGGCCGGATATCCTGGACGGCCTGGGCCTGGTGAAGGCCGTCCAATGGTATGCCGGCGAGTTCGAGAAGCGGACCTCTATCGCCTGTTTTGTGGATGTCCCTCTGG
>CALMBS010000227.1 GCA_937860285.1 uncultured Chloroflexota bacterium | reverse complement strand
CGTTCGTCAAATGGATAGCCCGGCGCAGCGCCGCGGCGGTCAGGCGGGTCCCGGGCAAGGCCTCGATGGCCGCCGCCAGCCGCCGGACTTCGCGCTCCCACAGGCGCAGCGATTCCGGCAATGCCGGAAGCTGGGGCAGGTCCATGATGTGGACGGGCTTGATCCTGGACAGCATCTCGAACATCTTCTTCTTGCCGTCGCAGGTCGTTTCGGCGACCACCATGTGGGAGCTGTGGAAGAACGGGCAGCTGTCCGTGACGGACACGTCGTATATGGTCCTCACCACGGGGCACAGGTTCTGCGGCAGGTCGTTGTCCGCGGCGGCCAGCGGCCCCTTGCGGCTGGCGCAGAGCGGCACGGCGATGGCGCCGGCGGCCAGGGCCAGCTCGATGGGACTGTAGGTGCAGTAGTAGCCGATGACCTTCCGTCCCGCCTCCCTCGCCTCCACGAGGGCAGCCAGGGTCCGCTCTCGGGAGAGGGCCATCTCCTCTATTATGTCAGCCGGCATGTCTTTGCTCCTCTCATTGGGTGTTCAGACGGACTCCGCCGCGGCCGGCGCGGCCGTGGTGCGGCGCCGCCGGGCATTGAGGATCAGGGCCAGCGCGATCGTCCCGTAGGCGATGAAGCTCCGGAAGTACTCGCCCAGGGCCGGGTTCCCGAAGATGTTCTGTCCCGCCTGCGGGGAGACGATGAACAGCGCGTGAAACAGGAAGATGCCCAGGATGACGTTGCGCACCCGCGCCTCCCTGATGGTGGCCCCGCCCGCCAGGATGGCCGCCGCGGAGAACGTGTCCGAGTTGCCGTGGGCCGTGTACACGTTGAGCATGCCGATGTTCTGCAGGTAGACCATCTGGCCGATGCAGGCGATGACCAGGGAGAGGACCATCACCAGTATGCGGGTGCGGTCGACGTTGACCCCCAGTAGCTCCGCCCGCTGCATGTCGTCTCCCACGGCCCGGACCCTCTTGCCCGGACGGGTCCTCACCAGCCAGGCCATCAGCAGGCAGGCCAGCAGCACCACCAGGACCATGAAGACGGGGATGGTCAGCCGGCCGATATGCACCGTCCAGAGATTGTCCAGCATGGAGCGGTAGGGGGCCAGGTCCACCATGCTGCGCACCCCGATCCCCCTCGACAGCACTATGTCCTGGTTGTGGGCCGGTATGACCGTGCCATAGCCCACCATGAAGACCAGCTGGTAGATGCCGGTCACCATCAGGCCGATGATGATGGTGGCGATCATCTCCTTGCCCTTCACCCGGTTCAGGGCGCGGCCTATCAGGTAGCCCACCGCGATGGACAGGGCGATGCCCAGGAGCCCGGCCAGGAAGAAGCCGCCCGGGCCGTTGACCCGCAGGATGATGGCCACCAGCAGGCCCGCCTGGGCGCACATCGCCCCCACCACGATGGCGAAGTTGATGCCCATCCCGGCCGCGATGGGCAGCACCAGGGCCAGGACCAGGATGCCGTCCCGGCAGAACCGGGTGATGAGGTCATTGAAGACGAAGGCCGGGCTCATCCCGGAGGCGATGAGCCCCACCAGGAAGAGCCCGAAGAAGACCATGGGGACCGGGTTGAGCCGCTTCAACGGGATGGCCTCAAGCCTCCGTCGCATGGCCTCTCCTTCCCTGGAACAGCAGCGCATACAGGATGATGCCTGAGGTGATGATCACCCGGGTGATCTCGGTCATCTCCGGGACCAGCAGCTCGTTGGCCAGGGGGCCGCTGAAGACGTAGAGCGTCTGGAACAGCAGCGTCCCCACGATCACGAAGAGCACCGAGGCGTTCCGGCCGGTGCTGCCCCCGAGCAGTATGGCGGAGGCCGCGGGGAAGGCCATCATCAGCGGCGCATCGTAGAGCTGGAGGAAGTTGTAGCTCTGGGCATACACGCAGATGCCGATGGCGGCCAGGACCGTGGACATGATGACGGCCGCGGTCCGGAAGCGCTCCACGCGGATTCCGGACAGGCTGGCGAAGTCCTCGTTCTCCCCCACCGTGGTCATGGCCCACCCCGCCCGGGTGCGGCAGAAAAGGGCCACTATGAGGCACAGCAGGGCGAAGAAGAGGAGGCCCCCGGTGGGGACCTCCACGCCGGCTACGCTGAAGCTGGCGAAGTCGTTCAGCACCTGGCCGAAGTGGGCTTCCAGGCCGATGCTGGGACGCAATCCCTCTCCTCCTATGGGCCACACCATCTGCGGGTGCTTGAACGGGGCCACCGCCCAGAAGAAGCACATGATGAACACGGCGGCGAATCCGAAGAAGAGCCCGGTGATCTCCTCCTGTCCCCGGGTGCGGTGGAGTATCCTGGCATAGCCGTAGCCGAAAGCCATCCCGATCAGGACCGACAGCACCAGGGCGACGGCGAAACCAGCGGCCGGCGGCAGGTCGGCGCTGACGGCGATGCACATCGCCAGCAGCCCGGCCATGATGCCCACCGGCAGGCCGTAGTTGATGCCGGCGCCCGCCCTGAGCATGGGTACCAGGGAGAGGACCAGGACCCCGTTCATGAACAGCCTTACCAGGGAATCGCCCAGGAGGCCGGCCACCGGGATGTCGGTGGCCAGGACGGTCAGGACGACCATGAGCACCAGGAAGGCGCCCACCACGAACTGCGGGAGGTTCCGTCTAATCCGGTCCACGTCCCTGCATCTTCTTCCCGGAGAGGGCCAGCGCGAACTCCAGGTCGTTGCTGTCGGGAGACAGCTCGGTGAAGGGCCGGCCCTCGTAGACGATCAGGATCCGGTCGCATATCCGTTTCAGGTCCCGCAGCTCGCTGGAGGCGCAGATGATGGTGGTGCCCTGCTCCAGGTTCAGCCGCAGCAGGGCCTCCAGCACCGCCCGCCGGGCGCCGATATCCACGCCGCGGGTGGGCTCCGCCACCGCCAGGAGCCGCGGCTCCATGGCCATGGCCCGGGCCAGGCAGACCTTCTGCTGGTTGCCCCCGCTGAGCAGGCGGACCCGCTGACGGGGGCCCCGGCAGCGGATGTCGAGCTCATCTATGGCCCGCCGGGTGAACCCTTCTGCCGCCTTCCAGTTGATTGGGCTCAAGGGTCCCAGCGGGAACCGCAGGAAACGGCGCTGGTGCTGCACGGAAGCGAAAATCACATTCTCGACTATGGAACGGTCGAGCACAAGGCCGGACTGCCGTCGGTCATCCGGCAGCAGGAAGACGCCCCGGGCGATGGCGCCCCGGGGGCCGTCGTTCTTCAACACCCGGCCGTTCATGCTGACCACGCCGCGCGTGGGATGCCATCCCATCAGGCCGTAGCCTATGGCCAGCTTGCCGTG
>CALMBS010000226.1 GCA_937860285.1 uncultured Chloroflexota bacterium | reverse complement strand
GGTGGCCAGGCTGGTGAAGAGCTCCTCGTTGCCGCACTTGCGGACGCTCTCGCCGCAGCACTTCTCCGCGGTGCCCAGGGTGCCGAACTTCACTCCGGTCTTCTGCAACACCCCCGACAGGTTGACGGCCATCCTCTTGACCTTGGCGTCGTAGGCCGGCACGCAGCAGGACCAGTACAGCACGTCCATGCCGGCCGTGAACGCCGGCACGTCCAGCTTCTTTGACCAGTCCGCCCGCTTGTCCTGGCTCTCCCCGGCGGGATTGCCGGCGCCGGCTATGCTCTTCAGGGCCAGCCTGATAGAATCGGGGTAGCGCCCGGCGCCGTACCCCACCACCAGCCGGCGCACCGCCCTCATGACGCCGATGATGTCCACCTCCATGGGGCACCGTGACACGCAGGTACGGCAGGTGGCGCACATCCACCACTCCTCGTCCTCCAGGTCGGCAACGCCCAGCCGCGCCTTGTGCAGCATGCGGCGGGGATCGAGGTGGGCCACGCGGTTCCAGGGGCAGTTGCTGCTGCACTGCGCGCACTGGAAGCACATGGTGCAGGTCTCAGCGCCGGAATCACGAATAAGGTCTGCGGTCTCCAGGTCAACGGTCAGTTGTTCCATGGCCCATCCTCACTAACATCCTTGATGCCGCGTGCGCCCGCAATCCATACCGGCCGGAAGTTGACGGATTGGCAGAGCAGGACAGCGGCCCTCAGAGGCGCCGGCAAGCACAGAGGCCCCCCGAATGAGGAGCCTCCGGTCTATTGGCGCACAAACCTAGTCTACCAAAAAGCCTCCGTGACGGTCAAAGCCGCTCGCGGAGCACGCGTGGAGTGACTGCCCCGACTAAAGCACGAAAAGCTGGTCGGTGATCTTGGTGCGCAGCTCGCGGGACACGATCACGCGGTAGTAGGCCTCGGTCTTCTCGTCTTCGCTGAGGTTGCCCAGCCTGATGGCCTTGTAGGCATTGAAGACCACCTCTCGCTGCTGCATGAGACCGCGGTTGACCATATTGATGTCCCACCACGGCCGCCGGCTGGCCCACCAGAACTGGTCACTCTGCATGGCCCGGTCCAGCAGTCCCCTGGCCAGGCTGGCGTAGGTCCTGGCGGACTCGCTGCCGGCCCCCAGCTCCGCCTTGCGGGTCAGCTCGATGGCTATCATCAGGTGTTGCCACTGCAGCTGGTGGATCGCATTCTCTTTCGACTTCCACAGGGGAAAGGGATTGCCCGCCTGGATATCCTCGATGTTGGTGCTCCAGGACGACGGCCGCGGCTCCACGTAGCTGCCGGCCGGGAACAGCTCCAGAAGCTGGCTGAGGGTCACCACCCGGATCTCCCCCGTCTTGGCCACCTCCAGCGTGCGCAGCAGGTCGGAGGTCTCCTTGGCCAGGTCGACCGGCTGCACCAGGCGGTCCACGCTGCGCCTGGCCTCAGCCGACTCGGGACGGGGCTCCAGCGCCTCGTACATCTCCGCCAGGAAGATTTCCTCCCAGTGGCGGATGTGGTGGCCGAAGGTCTCGGCGTCCATGGCTGTCACCACGTATATGTCCTCGTTCTGGCCGCCGAATGAACGGAGATGCTGAATGAAGCCCCTGACATCCGTCTGCTTGAAGGCGATGCGGTTGCTCAGCACGTCATCGCGGAAGAACACCGCCACGGTCTGGCCATCACCCTTGACCCGATGGATAACGCTGTTGGGCCAGGCCACGGGGCAGGCTATCCCGCCCAGTATCAGCCACCGGTGCCCGGTCTGAAAGACGGGCTTCACCACATCCTGGGTGTAGCCCATCTCCGGGCAGAAGAACCCCAGGGGCGAGTAGGTCTTGCCGAAGAAGCGCTGGTTGGTCTGGTGGTTGAGCTGTATCTGGCGCAGCATCTCCTCGTGGGGAATCAGGGGCAGGATGGGATGGTACTTGGCCGAGCCGACGAACTCCAGGCGCCCCTTCTCCGACAGCTCCCGCAGCCCCTCGATGACATCCGACATGCCGTGCTCGTCCAGCATCTCGGTGAGCACGGCATTGATGTTGACGGTCACCTTGGCGTGCGCCTGCTCGTGAAACAGGTTCACCAGCGGGCGGTACGACTCGTTGCAGACCTTCTTCAGGATACGGTGGAACTGGGTTGACGGTTGATAGAAATGCAGAAACGGCGCCAGGTAGATCATCTTCCCGCCTCCACTTCGCGCGCACCTGCGCGCGCTTCGTCCTCAACTCGCCGGACAGTATACAACACGTGGCCGGGCATCTTGACAGCACCGCTATCCAATGATATACACGTGGTGAATTCGAATGCATTGGCCGCACGGACGGTGCGCACCTTGAAAGCTTAAGTCACGGGCAGGGACCAATGCAACCCTCTGCCCAGCCACGCCGGAGGCATCCCGGCAAGGTGCACTCTGACATCTCGGGCATAAGGCATGGACCGGCGGAGTCGCTCTCCGCACCCAGACGATGGGGATAAGGGAGTCACCGGGCAGGAGCCCGGCGGCCCCACAAGAAAGGAGGTGTCCAGATGCCCGTAAAGAAGAAAGCCGCCGTGGCCAAGAAGGCAGCGAAGCCGGCTGCCAAGACTGCCAAGAAGAAGAAGTAGCCGACGTACCAGAGACGCCAGCGAGAAGGCGGAAGGGCTCACTCCCGTGAGAATGGCTCTTCCGTTTTCTTTTGGCCCCTGACCTGAGATGATCCCCGCCGTCGCCATCTTCGCCGTCACCCTCCTCCTCATCATCCTGCGGCCCAGGCCGCTCAATGAAGGCACCGCGGCTGCCGTC
>CALMBS010000225.1 GCA_937860285.1 uncultured Chloroflexota bacterium | reverse complement strand
TCTTCGGCCACGTAGGCGTACCGGTCGGGATGCCTCATGATCTTCTCGCACCCGTCGCACTTCACTTCGCCGGTGGCTATCAGGCCAGCAATCCACGTCATTTCATCACCGCCTATTCTTCGACCCTGATGACATTGCTTATTCTCTTGACCGCGGGGAGCTTCCTCATGTCAGACAGGGCCGACTGCATGGACTCCTCCCTCGCGATATGGGTCATGAGGACGATGACCGCCGTCTGGTTGGTCTCGTCCGTCTCCTTCTGGATCACGGAGGCGATGCTTATTCCGCGGTCCCCCAGTATCCCGGCTATCTGCGCCAGCACGCCCGGCTTGTCGGCCAGGCTGATCCGGAGGTAGTACCTGGTCCGCAGCTCCGATATGGACCGCACCGTCTTCGGCCTGGCTTGCCGCATCGCCGACGGGACCTTCCTGCCCGAGGCGATCGCCTGGCCTATGGCTATGACGTCGGAGACCACCGCGCTCGATGTGGGCTGCGCCCCGGCGCCCCGGCCGTAGAAGATCAGCTGGCCTACCAGGTCACCGTCTATCTGGATGGCGTTGTAGACGCCCCCGACCTTGGCCAGGAGGAAGTCCTGGGGGATGAAGACCGGGTGCACCCGCGCCTCGACCTGGTCGCCCGCCTGCTTGGCGATGGCCAACAGCTTGATCTCGTAGCCCAGCTCCTTCGCATAGAGGAAGTCCGGGCCGGTCAGTCGCGAGATCCCCTCGCAGTAGACCTGCTCCGGGCGGACCGTGGTATGGAAGCCGACGCTGGCCAGGATGGCCAGCTTGTAGGCGGCGTCCCGGCCCTCAATGTCGTTGGAGGGGTCGGCCTCGGCGTAGCCCAGCTCCTGGGCCTTCTTCAGGGCCTCGCCAAACCCGGTGTGCTCCTGGGACATCCTGGTGAGAATGTAGTTGGTGGTGCCGTTGATGATCCCGTAGATGGTGGATATCTCGTTGGCCAGCAGGCCGTGCTGCAGGGGCAGCAGCAGCGGTATGCCGCCGCCGACGCTGGCCTCGAACTGCAGCGCCACGCCCTTCTCCCCGGCGGTGGCCAGGAGCTCGGCCCCGTGCTTGGCGATCACCTCCTTGTTGGCGGTGACCACGTGCTTGCCGGCCAGCAGGGATTCCCGGATGAGGTCCACCGCCGGGTGCTCGCCGCCCAGCAGCTCGATGACGATGTCGATTTCGGGGTGGGATACCACCTGCTGAAAATCGGTGGTCAGCAGAGACGGCTCGATGTCCACCGGCCGCTTCTCCAGGACCTTCCGCAGGACGACCGGGGCGCCTGCGGCCTCGGCCATGACCTGCTCCTTTTCTGCCAGGGCCTTGAAGACTCCGCCGCCGATGGTGCCCAGCCCCAGCAGCCCTATCCCGATGGTCTTCATCCAGGCCTCACGCGTCCACCTGGACGTGGTCCATGGCCCAGGCCAGCTTGGCTGCGCCGCCCTCCTGGTCAAGGTAGTTCACGATCACGTTCTCCGGGGAGACCTTGGCCTCCTCCAGCCACTTCGACACGGCGCTGCTGACCAGCGTGTCCCTGTCGGTCTCGGCCAGCGGCCTGGCCTCCCTGGCCAGCAGGTTGACCAGCCAGTAGTCCTCCGGGCTGTCGTTGTCCTGGACGGGATCGCCCAGCATGCCTACGGGCATGTTGAAGGTGTAGTTGTCGAAGGTAGTGCTCTGGATGCCCCTGGCCACCCACTTCGGGGTGACGTTGTCCGTGGCCGCAGTGTCCCGGACGGAGTCCGAGACCCACTCTTCTGTCACCAGGTCATTGAAGTCCGCGCCGTTCTCCCACCTCATCCTGGCCAGCGCGGCCTCGTCCGACCCGCTCACCAGCAGCGCCTGCACCCGGGCGTGATCGTAGTTGTCCGTGGCCGGGTAGTCCCGGTCGCCCACCTGCCTGGCCAGCTCCTCGCTGATCAGCTGCGGCTCTATGTAGATCTTCTTCAGGTCCCCGATCGACAACCCCATGCTCTTCAGGTTGCTTTCCAGGCCCCCGTAAGCCTCGTCGTATTCCTCCTGGGTGTAGTTGTCCGCCAGGCCCAGCAGCTCGGTGATCTTGGCATTGGCGGCCTCGTCCCCAATGACGGCCCCCATGTCGACATCCGGGAACTGGCTCTCCAGGTACTGCTTGTTCAGCTCGTTGTCTTCCATAATGCCGATGGCGTACTGGGCGTACTCCGAGCTGGTCCAGCCGTACACGCGCAGCAGATTGACGAAGTGGCGCATGTTGAAGGTGGTGCCATTCACCTTGAGGATGGCCTGACGCCAGGGCTTGACGCTGGTGTCATAGTAGCCGTAGCCGACGACGCTCACGGCGGTCACCACCGCCGCGACTATCAGGGCGACAACGAGGAAACGCCGCCTCTTCTCCGTCTCGGCCTTGGTGCGCGGACGGCGCGGCTTGTTCTGACCGGACCGATTCAGAAACCTTCCCAGGCCACTCGTTCTCAAACTCTGTACCATGCGTACCCTGCCGGGGACGAGGACATCAGTATACGGCAACGGGACAAGATGGGTTCACCTGGGGAAGGAGGACTTGCCCCGCTATCCAGGTGAGGCCTCGACCCCAGTCGAGGAAGGACTCGGGAACCCCATCACCGCAGGCTGCTGACTCCTGCTTTGCGCATCTGCGCCGGGGTGTGCGGTATGAGAGCGATGTGCCGGGCCCTCTTGATGGCCTGAGACAGCGCCCGCTGATGCTTGGCGCAGTTGCCGGTGCGGCGCCGGGGCTCTATCTTGTGCCGGTCCGAGATGTACCGCCGCAGCAAGGCGATGTCCCGGTAGCTGATGTTGTTCACCTTGTCGGCACAGAAGGCACATACCTTCCGTTTGGGTATGTACTTCGGCCTCGATGATCTCCTTATTGGTCTCCTTGGTCCACTAGCCATACTTCACATCACCCTTCATCTAGAACGGCAGATCCTCTGCCTCGATCTCTTCGTCCGTCTTGCTCTCTTCCTTCACCGGGGCCGCCGCCTGCCGGTCCAGGAACAGTACCCGTTCCGCTACTATCTCCACCTGGGTCCGCTTCTGACCGTCCTGCCCCTCCCAGACGCGGCTGCGCAGGCGGCCCTCTATGTAGGCCTGGCGGCCCTTGGCCAGGAACTGGTTGCACTGCTCAGCCAGCTTGCTCCAGGCCGTGACCGTGAACCACTCCGTCTCCTGCTTCCGCTCGCCTTCCGGGCTGTTGAAGAACCGGCTGGTGGCCACCCGGAAGCTGGTCACCGGGTTCCCGTTGGGCGTGAACCGCATCTCGGGATCGGTCCCCACGCGGCCTATGATCATCACCTTGTTCAGATTCGCCATAGCATCCCGCCCCCTCTCCGGATCCCCGGTCTCCTATTCCCCGAGCCTGACCAGCAGGTGCCGCAGGATCCGGTCCGAACCCCGCAGGTTCTTGTCCAGCTCCAGTGCCGAGGTGGGGTCCATCTTGAACGGCGTGAGCACGTAGTTGCCTTCCCGGCAGTGCTTGATGGGATAGGCCAGCCTCTTGCGGCCCCATCGATTGACTTCTCCCACCACCCCTCCCTTCTGGCTGATCATCTGGCTCACCTTGTCGATCTCAGCCGGTATCTCCTCCTCCGCAATCTCGGGCCTGAAGATGACTGTCAGTTCGTAGTCATGCAATTTGATGTTCCCTCCAACAGCACTAGACAATAACTCTCGTTATGTCCGAAAAACTATAGCACAGAAGCCGCGGCGCCCTCAACCCTGAGGCCTCAACCCTGTGGAATCGGGAATCTGTCGCAGATGTCCCGGACCTCCTCGCCCAGGCGCCTCTTTAGCGCTTCGTCGGCGAGGTTGGTCAGCGTTTCGTGGATGATCCGGGCTATCTGCTTCATCTCCGGCCTTCCCAGCCCGCGGGTGGTCGCGGCGGCCGTTCCCAGCCTCAGCCCGCTGGCCTGCCTGGGCGGGAGAGGGTCGAACGGTATGGCGTTGCGGTTGGCCGATATGCCTATGGTGTCCAGCGCCTCCTCGGCCGCCCTGCCCGTTATGCCGATGGTGCGCAGGTCCACCA
>CALMBS010000224.1 GCA_937860285.1 uncultured Chloroflexota bacterium | reverse complement strand
AAATATTCAGTGCGGGTTTTGCGGAGATGGGCGAACCGGAAGGAAAAGAGCTTCAAAGACAGCTTAAGGACGTGATCAGATCTGACAGACCCCGCGTCGTCGGCCCCAACTGCATGGGTGTGTACTGTCCAGAGTCGCGCATCAGCTTCTGCGCTGACTATCCCAGAGACCCCGGGCCGATAGGGCTCATCTGCCAGAGCGGAGGCATCGCCGGCTGCATCGTTCGCGCGGCTACGGACCGCGGCCTGCGCTTCAGCAAGGTGGTCAGCTTTGGGAACGCGGTCGACGTGGACGAATGTGATCTCCTGGAGTATTTGGCCCACGATCCTGAGACCAGGATCATCGCAGCCTATCTCGAGGGGACAAGAAACGGGACGCGCTTCATGGACGCTCTGAGGACTGCAGCTTCTGCCAAGCCCGTCGTCATTCTCAAGGGAGGAGTGACCAATGGTGGATCGAGAGCCACCGCTTCTCACACCGGTGCCCTGGCCGGCTCCGACGCTGTCTGGGATGGCATCTTCCGCCAGACTGGTGCCATACGAATCCACAGCATTGAGGAGATGGTCGACGTGCTGGTGGCGCTGTGGCGAATGAAGCCCCCGCGGGGGACCAATACCTGCCTGGCGGGCAGCGGGGGAGGCCCATCTGTCCTCTCCACCGACGAATGTGAGAGAGAAGGGCTCAGAATGGTCCCTATGCCGGAAGAGGTCAGGAAGCGTGTGGCGGGGATATTGCTGGCCACCGGCTTTCCGTTGGCCGGCAATATGGTGGGCAACCCCATCGACGCCACTGGCCTCGGCGGTCCTGTGGTGTCAGCAACCGGGGATGCATCTGAGATACTCCACTACCCGTGGGAGACCGTATTCAAGAGAGGGGATACTGGCTGGGGTGACCTGACGGCGGCTCTGCACAAGTGGCCTGGTTTGAATTTGGTCATCTTCCATTGCCCCATCGACAACCTCCCCTTGCCGATCACCGAAGCCATGATAGCGGTGCAGATCAGCCGGATAGCGGCTGCCGTGCAGCTTTGTCGTCTTCCGGCGGCCATGGTCGTCCATTTCGCCGCCAATGAGAGCTCGCGTCGCTTGTCATATCGTTCCAGGCAGGAGTGCGATGCTAGGGGGATACCCCTCTTCACTTCAGTTGGAAGCGCGGCCCTGGCCATCCGACGGCTGATGCAGTTTAACCGTACCTACCCTGGGATTCTGGCCGAAGTGCGGATATGCCATTGTGATGGTTTACTGATCTGATGGCTTGCGCGCATGAACATACAGGCACAGTGAGTCTCCCAGTGGGTAGACTCGCGTATGCAGAGAGCTAGTGAGGTGATACTTCTCGCTTCATGAACAGGAGGAGACAGCCATGGAATCGGCGCTCGGCGGCATAAGGATAATCGATCTGACAGGCATGGGGCCTGCTTGTATCTCTGCCATGATGCTGGGGGATATGGGGGCTGAGGTGGTCAGAGTAGACCCGCCGCCTGGAGTCGGCTCGGGTGGAGTTGGGCAGGGACTGCCGGCGACCGGCGATGAACTGGAACAACTGAGAATGACCGCGCACATGGCCTCATGCCGAAACAAGAAGAGCATGATGCTGAACATGAAAATGGAACCCGGCCGAGAGGTATTCAAGAATCTTGCCCAGACTGCAGATGTTGTCATTGAAGGCTTCCGACCAGGCGTTATGGACAGGATGGGTGTGGGCTACCAAAGCCTATCGAAGGTCAACGAGCGCATTATCTTCTGTTCGGTATCGGGCTATGGACAGGACGGCCCGTACCGCAATTTCGTAGGACACGATCCTGACTACTCGGCCATGGGTGGTGTAATGGGGCTGGTGGGGATGAGCGCGGTCGAACCGCCCGTCTTCGCCCAGAACATAATGGCCGACATGACGGCTGTTTTCAATACTGTTATCGGCATCCTGCTGGCCTTGTCTGCCCGCCAGAAGACGGGGCGCGGTCAAATGGTCGACATTTCCATGCTGGATAGCGCTGTGTTTCTCAGCGTCGGCATACCAGGGCTGTCAGAGTATTTCTACACCGGAACTGCCCCTCGGCGGGGTGAGACCCTGCTTAGCGGCAACCAGCCTTTCGCTTCCGTATACCGCACCAAGGATGACAAGTACCTCACAGTTTGTCCGATCGAGGCTCGCTTCTGGATGAACCTGTGCCGGACTCTCGGACGTGAGGACCTGATCCCACATCAACATGCTGTGGGCGCCAAGAAGGAAGAGGTCATCAGGGAACTGAGAGACATATTCGTTACTCGAACCAGGGATGAATGGTTCCAAGTGCTCACCGCTGCAGACGTTCCTGCAGGGAAGGTGCTTGATGCGCATGAGGTATTTCGCGATCCTCAGGTACTGCATCGCAAGATGGTTCTTGAAATGGACGACCCCCAGGTGGGGAAGGTGAAGCAGATCGGCTTCCCTATCAAGTTCTCCGATACTCCCGGAGCCGTGCGAACGATGCCAGCGCTGCCAGGGCAACATACCAGAGAGATTCTCTCAGGATTGGGATACGCACAGGATGATGTTGATGCACTGCTGCAGGCAGGGGTAGTGAGGTAGTGGCAGGAGATCAGGGAGACTGCCGCGGCGGTCTGTGGAGCGTAGCTTGAGGCCTGAGTGGCCAATGTCCCCGAATGAGAATGAGAAGGAAAGAGTGTGCGCCGCATGGATGTGATCCAAGCCATAGAGTCGCGTCGGCTCCCCTATATCGAGCGTTCCAAGAAACAAGGCAAGAAGGTCTGCTGGAGGCCTTTGCCACCTGGTACGGGTTCGACTAGAAATGGCCGGCATAGCCCGCCGTAGGGACGGAATTCGCCTAGTGATTCTGTCGAAGGAGGCATCGCATGGCTTTTCGCAATATCATAGTCGAGAAGAAGGACCGAGTAGCGTGGATCACCCTCAACCGGCCTCAGGCACTGAACGCTCTGAGCCGGGAAATGCAGAGCGAGGTTCGAAGCGTCCTTGAGGATGTGGGGCAAGATGGTTCTACCAGTGTGGTCGTGATTCGAGGAGCGGGCAGGTGCTTCGGCGCGGGCGCTGACCTCAAGGTGGCGCTTATTG
>CALMBS010000223.1 GCA_937860285.1 uncultured Chloroflexota bacterium | reverse complement strand
CCTCGTCGCCCATTCCATCAGTGTCGACCCCGAACTGCTTTAGCCAGAGGCTCAGGCAGGCCCGCTTGGATTCACCGTTGTACTCCTCCGCGAGCACCACCGCCGGATTGAACCCCTGCTCCTGGAGCCATTCCCTGGTGCGCTCCAGCCTGTTCCGGGCGCCCAGGTTGGCGGTCCCGGCGTTCGCCTGCCGGACCATCCAGGCCCTGGCCAGGGCGTCCTCGACCACGTCCGTGTCGGCGCTTTCGAAGACGGGGCAGTCGGCCTTGAATCCCAGCTCGTTGGCGGCCCAGCCAAGATGGGTCTCGAAGATCTGCCCCAGGTTCATGCGGGACGGCACCCCGATGGGGTTCAGCACGATGTCGATAGATGTGCCGTCGGGCAGGAAAGGCATGTCCTCCTCCGGCAGGATGCGGGCGATGACGCCCTTGTTGCCGTGCCGGCCGGCCAGCTTGTCCCCTTCGGACGCCTTGCGCTTCTGGGCCACCCAGACCCGCACCAGTTTGCTCACGCCCTCGGGCAGCTCGTCCCGGTTGGTGAATATCTTCACCGCTATCACCAGGCCCCGCTCGCCATGCGGCACCCTCAGAGACGTGTCCTTGACCTCGCGGGCCTTCTCGCCGAATATCACCCGGAGGAGTTTCTCCTCGGCGCTCAGCTCCGTCTCTCCCTTGGGAGTGATCTTGCCCACCAGGATGTCTCCGGACTCGACGTCCGCGCCCACCTGGACAATGCCGTCGTCGTCCAGCTTACGCAGGCTCTCCTCGCCAACGTTCGGTATGTCCCTGGTGATCTCCTCGGCGCCCAGCTTGGTTTCCCTGGCCTCCACCTCATAGCGCTCGATGTGTATCGAGGTGAACTTGTCCTCTTTGACCAGCTTCTCCGACACCACTATGGCATCTTCGAAGTTGTAGCCCTCCCAGCTCATGAACGCGCAGAGCACGTTCTGGCCGAGGGACAGTATGCCGTGGTCAGTGGCCGAGCTGTCCGCCAGGACCTGCCCGGTCTTGACCCTGTCGCCCTTGCTGACGATGGGACGCTGGTTGATGCACGTTCCCTGGTTCGTCCGCATGAACTTCATCAGGGGGTAGCTGCGCTCCTCCCCTTCTTCGGTCATGAGCACGATCTCCCGGCTGGTCACCGAGGTCACATCACCGTCGTCCCCGGCTATGACCAGCTGCCCGCTGTCCCTGGCCACCTGCTGCTCCATGCCCGTCCCCACCACCGGGGACTCGGAGCAGAGCAGGGGCACCGCCTGGCGCTCCATGTTCGAGCCCATCAGGGCCCGGTTGGCGTCGTCGTGCTCCAGGAAGGGGATAAGCGAGGCCGAGATGCCCACAATCTGCTTCGGTGAGACGTCCATCAGGTCTACATTCTCGGGAGAGACCCGGGGGAAGCGCTCTCCTTTCCTGGCCTCGATCCTCTTCTCGCTGAACTCATCGTAAGTGTTAAGGGGAGCGCTGGCCTGGGCCACTACGTAGTCCTCCTCCTGGTCCGCCGACAGGTAGACGATCTCGCGGGACGCGAAGGGCACCACCTTGATGGTCCGTGACGGCAGCGCGGCCAGCTCCTTGGCCAGGGCCGGCGTGATCCGGGCCCCTTCCTTGCCGATCCGCTTGCCATCCTGGTCCGTCACCGCCTCGGCCAGGGCCCGGTTGACCATCTGCTCATGTATGTTCTTGACCTCCCGGGTGACCCGGCGATACGGGGTCACGATGAAGCCGTACTCGTCGATGGCGCCGTAGGTGGCCAGGTACGCGATGAGCCCGATGTTGGGACCTTCCGGCGTCTCGATGGGGCAGATACGCCCATAGTGGGAATGGTGAATATCGCGGACCTCGAACCCGGCCCGCTCCCGGGACAGGCCTCCGGGGCCGAGGGTGGACAGGCGCCGCTTGTGCGTCAGCTCCGCCAGAGGATTGGTCTGGTCCATGAACTGGCACAGCTGGGAACCGCTGAAGAAGTCGCGGATGGCGGTGGTCACCGGCCGGGTGTTGATCAGGGCGTTGGGGGTGACCGTGGCCGTGTCCACGATGCTCATGCGCTCCCTCACCATGCGCTCCAGGTTCAGCAGGGCCACCCGAAGCTGGTTCTGAATGAGCTCGCCGACAGTGCGCAGCCTCCGGTTGCTGAGGTGGTCGATGTCGTCCGGCGCCTCCTGCCCGTTGTTGACCATGATGATATGGCGCACAATGGACACCAGGTCATCGCGGCTCAAGGCCAGCATGTTGGCATTCTCCTGCCCCAGGCCCAGCCGCTTGTTCAGCTTGTAGCGTCCCACCTTGCCCAGGTTGTAGTGGCGGGGGTGGAAAAAGAGGTTGTTCAGCAGGTTCCGGGCGTTCTCCACGTTGGGCAGATCGCCGGGCCGCAGGCGCCGGTAGATCTCCAGGATGGCCTCGTTCTCGTTCTTGATGAACGAGTCCTGCTTGGCGCTGGCGGCAATGAACGAGTGGTCGGGCGAGCCGTCCACCTCCTGGAACATGGCCGTCAGGTCCTCCGTGGACGCAAAGCCGATGGCCCTCAGCAGGGTGGTCACCGGGAACCGCCTCTTGCCGTTGACCTTCACCCAGATGATGTCTTTGCTGCTGGTCTCGAAATCGAGCCATGACCCGTGCTCGGGGATAAGCTTGCCATAGCAGAGGTCGCGGCCGGTGGCGATGTCGGTCTCGATGGTCAGGTACAGGCCGGGCGACCGGATGAGCTGGCTGACCACCACCCGCTCGGCGCCGTTGATGATGAAGGTGCCGGTGGGGGTCATCAGCGGGATGTCCGCAATGAAGATGTTCTGTTCCTTGATCTCCCCGGTCTCTTTGACCACCAATTGCACTTTGGCGTATAGAGGCGCCGAGTAGGTCAGGTCACGCTCGCGGCAGGCGGGGATGGAGTTCTTCGGCGGACCCAGCTCACAGTTCACAAAGCGCAGCTCCAGCCGGGTGCCGGCCAGGTCCTGGATGGCCAGCCCCTCAAAGAGCTCTCGCAGACCGTTCTCGAGGAACCGGCGGAACGAGTCGAACTGGACCTGGATCAGGTTGGGGATGCCAAGTACAGGCGGGGTGGTGGCGAAGGATCTCCGGGCAACGTTCCTGGAATCAGATAGCGGTGATGTAGGAATCAACTCCTGCACACTCCTTTGCTGGGCATGATTCGCCAAAAGTGAAAAGGAAGGGGATCACTTGACAAACGATAGGAAAACGCAATGAGGATATCGCATTGATGCGCAACTTACAATTATAGAGGCCGCCATCCTCGCTGTCAATAGGATTCAGGACGCCTCCAGCCCGTCGACGGGTGCACCAGGATCACGGGCGGGGCTTCCCCTGCCACTTGCTCCAGAGCTTCCTCAGGCCGCCGGTGGTAGACGCCACAGACGAAGGGTCATCCACCCCGGCCGACCCGCCGCTCAGGGTCAGCCGCCCCCGGAAGACAAATGTCACCGGGAGCCAGATGATGGCCTCGAAGACGTAGCCCGGCCCGGCCAGCCTCCTCGGCAGATGCCCGGTGTACCCGTTCTGGCCCATGGTCCACCACTCCAGGACCGCCGGTTCCACGCCGTGGATGTCCACGTTGAGGTGCTCGTACCGGTAGTCCCAGCGGAAGGAGAACTGCGGCAGGGAGGGGATCTTCGGCTTGAGCCGGGCCACGATGATCCGCGCCTTCTGGGTGATCCGGCCCCTTTCGTAGACCTGGAATGCATAGTTCCGGTCCAGGTGGTAGACCTCGGCGCTCACCTTGAAGGCCGCGCCGCCTTCCCTCTCCTCCTCTTCCGGCTCCGCCGGCAGGATGGTCTCCGGCGCCGGGGCCACCCAGGCCTCCGCCGCGGCCGCTGCGGCGGGCGCCACCTCGGGGGGGCTGACCTCGACCGGCGCTGCCGGCTCCGGAGCAGCCTCGACCGGCGGCATTGCGCCCGCGACCGCCTCTGGCGGCGCTACTGTCTCCACCGGCCAGGCCATCGCCGCCGGCTCGGCGGCGGCCGCCTCCGGAAGCGTCTCCGGCCCGGCTCCGGCAATGCCTGCGGACTCCTCCACTTCCCCCACCAGGCCCCCAGCCACCGCCAGCGGGGCGGGTTCCGCGGCAGCGGGCTCGGCCGCCGGTGCGGCCGTTTCCAACTCCAGCGGCGCGGCTGGCTCCACCACCATCTCTTCCGCCGGGGCCGCCTCGGCCCCGGCCTCCGGCCAGAGAGCCACCTGCAGTCCGGCAGCCTCTTCCACTCCTGTGGCCGCCCCGGGGCACCCGGCGGACCGCACCTTCCGGGGACGCCCCCTCTTCCCTTCATACGTCCGGGCAAACTCCTCCAAGAAGCCCCGAGGGATGAGCCAGCGGTTGGCGATCTTCACCGCCGGTATCTTGCCCTGCCGTACCAGCTGGGCCACACCGACGCCGGTGATCCCCAGCAGCCTGGCGGCCTGGGGGCTGCTCATGTAGGCGGTATCAGCTTCACTAGCCATTTTCGTGCTCATCCGGGCGTTTTGTTTGCGATCGCAAACATTATGCCCGCGAACAACCGCCGTGTCAATAGGCGGGTCAGGCCCCCTGGGGTCCCTTGAGCCTTCGCAGGCAGAGGAGCGCCAGGCCGGCCAGCACACCACCCTCAAAGACCGCGGTGCCCATCCTCAGCCCAATCTGGCTGGCCTCCAGGCGCCACCCACCCCACTGCTCTATGCCTACGATGCAGATCGACTGGGCCACGCCCAGGACCACCACCGCCGCCCCGGCCCACGACAGGAGCCGGGCTACCCGGGGCGCGGCCGATGCGGCATCCCCTTTTCGGGCCGTGGCCAGTGTCCCCAGGCCGATGAGAACGCCAGAGTAGAAGACGGCCTGGCCCATGTAGATGAGGATGATCTGGGCGATCCCCCAGTTGTCCCTGGAGGTCCCCGTGTCCGCGAACATAGCCGCGATGTAGAACACGATCCCGGCAAAGAAGAGGAGGAGGACCGCCATGGCGATGGGGACCAGGTTGCGCGGGGAACCGGCCACAAGCGGGTCTTCGTTCCGCGGCCCGCCTGTGGCGGGCGCATCGTCCCGGGGGGCTTCGCTGCCCTTGTCGTTGTCTTCAGTCTGCTTCACGCGTCTCCTTTCTATACTCAGGCACCGCTATCGAGAGCCGCCCGCGGCCGGCCGGCCGATCGGGTGTGCCATGTTATCACTTCCGCTGCCTCCTGGTCTACGGTCGCGGCGGGCACCATCCGGCCCGCCCGCGACATCGGGCGGCGCCGCACATGCCCCGGGGCCACCAATCCGCGTGGCACGAGGCATGCCCCTGTGCTACCATTTGAGTTGGCCGCGTGAGGAGGTGGCAGCTTTGAGCCAGATCGGTTCCAGGAAGGTTACCATGTTCTGCGGCAAGGGAGGAGTGGGCAAGACCACCTCGGCCGCCGCCACCGCCCTGCACCACGCCCTCAACGGACTCAGGACGCTGGTGGTATCAACCGACTTCACCCCATCGCTCCGGGACATCTTCGAGATCGACTCGCCCGCCAGCCCGGCCATGGTCACCGAGAACCTGTACCTGGAGGAAATCAGCTACGACGTGGTGAAGCAGCTGTGGGACCAGAAGTTCGGCCCCCAGGTGTACGGCCTCTTCTCCACCTTCGTGGATATCGAGTACCAGGAGTTCCTGGGCTACGTCGCCACCATGCTGCCCGGGCTCAAGGACGAGTTCATGGTGGACTACATCCGGGAGGTCAGCGAGTCCGGCCGGTATGAAAGGGTGGTGTGGGACACCGCCCCCGCCGGCCAGACCCTCGGCCTCCTGCGCATGCCCTCGCTGGTGAGCAACCACCTGAAACCGGCTGCCAGGGTCTACTCCGCCCTCAAGGCCACGGGCAACCTGAAGCGCTCCGTCCTGGGTGTGATCCAGGACTGGGAGAAGCTGTCCAACAAGGACCTGGCCTTCCTCCGGGAGGAGGTGCAGTTCAACCTGGTGACCATAGCCGAGGCCCTGGCCGTGCGGCAGCTGCAGGACATCTTCGAGGAGTTCAGAAGCTACGGGCTGGGCATCAACCACATCGTCATCAACCAGGTGGTGGAGGACGCTGACTCACCGTTTCTGCGCAGCAAGGCACAGCTGCAGCAGAAGTACCTGGCCGAGGTCGAAGGCGGCTACGGGACCCGTTCCACCAGGGTGCCCCTGTTCCCCTTCGAGGTGCGGGGAGTGGAGCGGCTGAAGGAAGTGGAGCGGAGGTTGTTTTCTTCGGCCCCCTGACGGGCATATGTGACCAGCAAGCAGGCTAGTGCAGAAAGTTAGCTGTTTTTGGCCTGAAGACGCCGTGGAATTTGGCATTTGGACGGCCATGTGAGGAGGCTCTGCCAAGCAAGGGTGGGGGGGCAACCTTGCTCCTAGCCTGCTTGCTGATACACTCTTCAAACACTGCGAATCACCCTTATGTATACCTGGCCCTCTAGCCAGGGAGACTTCCCCTGCGTATGCTGGCTCCACAGCTTTGGACCAGCGGTCTGCGGCGCTCCGGAGGCACGGCCAGGGAGATGCCCAGCATGGTGATGCCGATGGGGGTGGTCACCGGTTCCGGCATGAACATCAGGGCCAGGCCGCCCAGCCTCAATGCTTTCTGAAGACGGCTACGCGGCCTCATGAACTCCCTCAGCCTGCTCTTCTTTCTCAAACGTCATCCCCTTCCGGGTGGTACCGGGTCCCGCTGGCTGAACGACGGTACATGCGTACCCCGCGCCCAGCAGCCTCCCACCCGGCCGGCCTGACGCCGTGACAGTCCGTTTAGAGTCTCACCCTCACGATGTCAATGGCGATCATGCACATCAACACCACTACCATGCCCCACACCATCACGTCAGTTCTGCTCGGCATAACCCCTCCCATCTACTACATCCCGTCTGATCTGCAACGGGCTCACCCTGTTGCCCGGCAACGGGCCCATCCTGTTGCTCGGCAACAGGCGTCATCCTTCCTACGTACGGCGGGTCCAGAACTCCCCTTTGGCCAGGGCCAGGTACGCCGCATTGCACAGCAGCAGTATGCCCAGCACGAAGGGGAATATCTTGGCGTTGGGCGAAGCGAATACGATCCAGGAGCTGATGCCGGACATGGAGAAGAAGAGTATCAACCCTGACATCATGTTCATCCACGACAGCATCTGTGACATCCTCCAACCTCACTTTCCCGCTACTTCAACCTCGAACCAACTGCCTTGCCCGCCGGTGCCTCATCTATCACTGGAACAGCTTGGTGGCGTAGGCCATGCTCAGCCTGGTCAGCTTTCCGGGCTGCTGCTGCCCCTTCCCCTGCTGCCCTTTCCCCTGCTGGGCCGGGGCGTTCTTGGCCGCCTGCCTCAGCTGAGAAAACCAGGCGCTGTTGGCGCTCGGCTCGATGCCGGTGGCCACCAGGTTGATCTTGCACTTTCCGGTCATCTCCGGCCGGGCCAGATTCATGCCGAAGAATATCAGGGCATGGGGGTCAACACTCTTGGAGATGAGGCTGGCCGCCTTCTCCACCGATCCCAGGGTCAGGTCGGGCCCGCCGGTGAAGCAGAACAGGACCCCCTTGGCGCCGGTCACGTGGGTCTCCAGCAACGGCTCGAAGATGACTTCCTGGGCCGCGTGCTCGGCCCCGTTCGGTCCCTCCCCCCGGCCCGTGGCCATGAGAGAGATGCCGGGTATGCTCATGACCCTCTTCACGTCCGCCATGTCCACGTTTATCTCGCCGGGGACGTTGATCAGCTCGGATATGGCCGTGATGCCATCGGACACCACCCCGTACGCGGCGGCGAATGCCTTGGAGATCGGCACATCATGGTCTCCCAGGCGCAGAAGGTGGTCATTGGGAACGATGATGGTGGAGTTGACCTTCTCCATAAGCGTCCTCAACCCGTTGAAGGCCACGTCGGCCCTCCTCGTGCCTTCGAAGGTGAACGGCGTCGTGACCACCGCTATCACCAGTGCGCCGCTCTCCCGGGCGATCTCGGCCACCACGGGGGCGGATCCGGTGCCGGTGCCGCCGCCCATGCCGGCCGTAATGAATATCATGTCGGCCCCCCGGCAGGCCTTCTGCAGCGCCATCTTGTTCTCTCTGGCAGCTGCCTCTCCCACCCGGGCATCACCACCAGCTCCGAATCCCTGGGTCAGATGCGAGCCGATCTGGATGGCCTGGCAGCGTTGGATCAGTTCCAGGGATTTGACGTCGGTGTTCATGACGATGTAGTCCAGCCCCCCGATGGTGCAGCCCTGCATCATCCGCCGAACCGTGTTGCAGCCGCCGCCGCCCACACCGATGACCTTGATGTGTGCGACGATCTTGCCGGAGTCGCCTCCTCGTGGATTGCTGAATGTCCCCTCTAACATCCTCGACCTCTCTCCTCAATCAGATTTTCGTCTTCAGGCCCCTCTAGTCCCCTACAGGAGTTGGCTTGAGGCTGGCGTGACTGGCTGGCGTACCTGGTCCTCATGCCAACTCCTGCGCCAAATTCACTCGTGCTCCTGATTCTCAGCCCCGGCCGCCGCCCCGCGCCTGCGCCATCATGACCAGGTATACCGAGCTCATGATGGCCAGTACCCCGCCGATGCAGACCAGGACCTTGGCCGGCATGGTTTCGAACTGGTTCCAGTCGGAGATGCTCGTCAGCAGGCGGCTGAAAACGCCCGACAGGATCAGCGACAACAGGCAGAAGCCCGCCACGACGTTTATCCAACCTATGACTCGTGTCATCATCCGCCGATACCTCCTTTTGATTCGGTTCCTGGTTGCCGACCCTAGTACCTGTTGCGGTTGCCGCCGGAAGCGTCGGTGATGGTCTTGCTCAGCTTGGAGAACCATCCGCCCTTGGAGGATCCGCCCGAAGGCTGGGCCGACGCCAGGCCCCCGGACCGCCCCGTCCCGGTCGTCGCGTAGGCCGGATTGGTGGTCTTGATCCCGGTGGCGATCAGGGTAACCTTGGCCTTGCCCCTCAGCTCCTCGCTCAGGGTGGCCAGACCGAACTTGAAGTGGCACTGCGGATCGCACTCGCGGCTGACGAGAGTCCCGGCCTCAGTCACCTCGGTGAGAGTCAGGTCGGGACCGCCGGAGAAGCTGACCAGAAGGCCCTTGGCACCGGACATCTTGACGTCCACCAGAGGATTGCTCATGGCCTGCTCCGTGGCATCCATCGCCGGGTGCGAGCCCTGGCCCTGACCGATGGCCATGATGGTCACACCGGGGACGCCCATTACCCTCTTCACGTCGGCCATGTCCACGTTAATCTCCCCCGGTATGTTGACCAGCTGGGAGACGCTGACGATGCCTTCGGCCACCACGTCGTCGGCCATCTTGAAGGCCTCGCTGATGTTGGTATTGTGCTCGGCATACTGCAGGAGCTTGTCGTTATGGATGATAATGAGGTTGTCCACCACCGTCCGGAGCTGCTGCAGGCCGCCGTAGGCCACCTCGGTGCGCTTCGTGCCCTCGAAGGAGAAGGGAGTGGTCACCACCGCGATCACCATGGCTCCTGAATCCTTGGCGATCTTGGCCACCACCGGGGAGGCGCCGGTGCCCGTGCCGCCGCCCATGCCCACGGCGATGAAGACCATCTCAGCGTCCTTGACGGCCCTCTTCAGCAGGAACTCGCCCTCCTCCGCGGCCCGGCTGCCGACCCTCGGATCGCCGCCGGCCCCGAAACCATGGGTCATATGCTCGCCGATCTGCACCGAAAGGGCCCCCTGGATGAGGTCGAGGGACTTGACATCGGTATTGGCCGCGACATACTCCACGCCCGGGATCTGGCGGGCGCGCATCATGCGTCGAACAGTGTTGCATCCACCACCCCCCACGCCAATGACCTTGATCATGGCGGGCGCCTTGCCTCGATCGGAGGCCCTGAAATAACCATCACGCATGGGTTCAATCATTAGGCTGGTCCTCCTTCCGTTTCTTTATTCTTCTTCTCTTTACGTACAAGTCTGATTCTGGGAATTGGCTTGACTGCTGGCCCGTGCGCCGCGGGTCAGGCTAGACCCCCCGTCCCCGGCGCACACCCATCTCTTCGTCGTTGAAAGCTAGGACTATTCCGTTCCCGACCAGGAGCATGGACAGGAGGAATACTATGGTCCTGGAGGCAGTGTTCTCGAACCATGTCCAACCGGCTATGTCCGACAGCGCGAACATGAGCAGTGCACCTACCGTCAGATTGGCCATGCTCAGCATACGTGCCATGTGAAGGCCTCCTTCATGAAGTACCCGATGTCAGACACCGCGATGCGCTCCGATCTCATTCTTGGTCAGGCCCAGGTACACGGCATTGACCAGCAGCACCATGCCCAGGATGAAGGGGAATATCTTGGCCTGTCCCGAGACATAGACGACCCAGTTGGTTATGCCGGACATGGAGAAGAACAGTATGAAGGCCGCCACCGCGTTCATCACCGTCAAGAACACTGACATTGTCCTCACTCCCCTCTCACCAGACTGCCCGCTGGCGCTCCCGGGTCTACCAGGGCGATCTCCTGCCGCTGAAGAAGGTCTTAACGTCTTCCTTCAGCTCGGACATCCAGTTCGCAGGCAGCGGAGGGTTGATGCCGGTGGCCAGCAGGGTGACCTTGACCACGTTTCTCATCTCTTCAGCCGGCGATGACATGCCGAAGAACATGAGAGCGCTGGGGTCCACCTCTCTGGCGATCAGGTTGGCGGCGTCGTTGACCTCACCCAGGGTCAGGTCGGGCCCGCCGGCGAAGTTGAACAGGACCCCCCGGGCGCCGGCCACATCGATGTCAAGGAGCGGGTTGGCGATGGCCATCTCCGCCGCTTCCTGCGCCGGGTAGCGCGACCGGCTGTCCGACCGGCCAATGGCCATGAGGGCCCCACCGGGGATTCCCATGACGGCCTTCACGTCGGCCAGGTCGACGTTAATCTCCCCGGGGACGTTGACCAGGTTGGACACGGCCATGATCCCCTCCGAAATGGCTTCGTCGGCCACACCGAAGGCGTGCTGGGTCGGGGTGTGGGAGTCCGTGTATTGAAGGAGTCGGTCATTGTGAATGATGATCAGATTGTCGACCTCGGCTCTCAGCCGGCGAATGCCGCCCAGGGCCAGCTGGAAGCGCTTCTTGCCCTCGAACGCGAAAGGCGTGGTCACGATGCCTACCACCAGGGCGCGGCTCTCCTTCGCGATCTGCGCCACCACGGGGGCCGCGCCGGTGCCGGTTCCACCACCCATGCCCGCGGTGATGAACACCAGCTCGGCATCCTTGAGGGCCCTCTTCAGGAGGAAACGTCCTTCCTCAGCGGCCCGCTCACCCACCCTGGCGTCTCCGCCGGCTCCGAAGCCACGGGTCAGGTGCTCACCGATCTGCACTGACAGGATCTCGCCCGGGACCGAATCAAGGGACTTGATATCTGTGTTGCACACAATGTACTGGCAACCCGGGGTTGGCTTCTTGAGCATCCGTTTGACGGCGTTGCACCCGCCACCACCCACCCCAATTACTTTGAGTGGCGCTGGAACCCTCTGATCGGCGTGATCCACTTCTTCTTTACCTCCTTCTCCTCTTTCGTTCCGCGAAGCTCATCTCCTCTCGAACAACAGGCCCGTCGCCCCAGCCAGGTTGTGAGAGTTGCCAGATTCTAAAACAGAAATAAGGTGTTGTCAAGAGGCGCGCGCACATGAAATCAAAGAAAGACCGGGGGGCCACATCACATTTGTATCACGTTCGATTGCTGTGGTCAAATTGCATGTTCTGTCATTACGAATCATATTTCGTCAGTGTTGGTAATTACGCCACACCGGGAGATATTGACATGTCATTTCGCCCGGTGCTATAATCCCGAAATCTGGATTTCGGGACGGAGGCAAGCTGAGAAAAATGGCCAAGAGAGACGCCGGACGCGGTTCCAGGCCGCCCTATGTGACCTACGCCACCTGGGCCAGGGTCCTTGAGGATACAAGCGAGCGCAAGCCCACCCGCATGGACTCGACCTACTACCGCGAGCTGGGGCTGTCCGACAGCACGGGTGTGACCGTGAAGGCGGCACTGTCCTTCCTGGGGCTGGTGGATGGCGACACCATTCCTACCGAGAGGCTGGTGGAGCTGGCGGCGGCGGCAGGGGACGACCGTCGCCGGCTGATCCGGCAGGTGGTGGAGGAATCATATGAGCCCATCGTCGGCGGCATCGACCTGGAGCACGCCACCATGGGCCATCTGCTGGCCGCCTTCGCGGAAGCCGGCGCCAAAGGAAACGTGGGTCAGAAATGCGTCACGTTCTTCCTGGCGATGGCCAAGGACGCCGGGATGGGGCTCTCACCAGG
>CALMBS010000222.1 GCA_937860285.1 uncultured Chloroflexota bacterium | reverse complement strand
ATCCTGCTGGCCAGCGAGATCGGGCAGCCGGGAGTGATCGGGAAGCTGAGGCGGTATTGCACGCAGAGACCCGGGCAGGACCTGTCCCACTTCTACATTCGCATGCAGCACACCTCGATGAGCTCATTCCCCAGCACGAGTTTCACCAACACGGGGTGGACTATCGTCCTGAATGCCGCCAACGTAGATGTGGACGCGTGGACGGTGCCGGGCTGGGTCGAGTTCGTGCTTGACACCCCGTTTGACTACAACGGGGTCGACAATCTGCTCATCGACTACTGCGTGGACAACACCTACTCGACAAGCTACGGAGTATGCGACTACACCGCCGGCGCCAACCGGTCGCTGTACTACTCCGCCAACCTGGCTGGTGGTGACGTTCTCAACCAGGCCACCGCCACCAACCGGCTGAACTACTACAACAACGTGGTCCTGGTCATGGACGCTGATACCATCGACGCCAACATCACCATCAGCGGCGCGGCGACGCCAGGCTTCAGAGACGTCACGGTGACCACTCCCGAGGGCACCGACGCCCAGGTCAATGGCTTCGCGGTGCTGGGTACGCCCGCCGTGACCTCGCTCATCCCGATCCAGGCGATCCAGGGAGAGACCACGGGGGTGACCATCACGGGCGCCAACCTCTTCGGCGTGACCGCGGTGGACTTCGGGGCGGGGATAACCGTCAACAGCTTCACCGTGGACAGCAACACCCAGATTGCGGCCAACATCACCGTCGGGGCTCTGGCCACTCCGGGCACCAGGGATGTCTCGGCCACCAATGCCGCCGGCACGGGGACCCTGACCGGCGGATTCACGGTCAACCAGGCCCCGCCCAACATCGTTGGGGTGGCCCCGGTCTTCGGGGTGGCGGGGCAGACACTGGATGTTGTCATAACCGGCACCTCCTTCACGGGCGCGACTGCGGTGAGCTTCGGCGCGGGCACAGGCACCAACAGCTTCACCGTGGACAGCGACGCCCAGATCACGGCCAGCATTAGCATCAGCGGCGGGGCCGCGGCCGGGCTGAGGGATGTCTCGGTCACCACGCCGTGGGGCACGGACACGTTGCCGAACGGCTTCACGGTCCTGGGGATCCCGGCCGTTAGCCAGGTCAATCCGGGCCAGGCGGTGCAGGGGCAGACCCTGAACGTCACCATTACCGGCAGCAACCTGACGGCCGCGACCGGCGTGGACTTCGGTGCCGGAATCACCACCAACGGCTACAGTGTGGACAGCGCCAGCCAGATCACCGCCAACATCAGCATCGGCGGCGCGGCGGCCGCGGGGATGCGAGACGTCTCCGTGACGGCGCCGGGCGGAACAGCCACCCTGCCGAACGGGTTCATGGTCGTGGCGGCGCCCACCCTGGTGTCAGTGGCTCCCACGGAAGCGGACCAGGGGGAGACCACGAATGTGGTCATCTCCGGCACGGACCTGCTGGGGGTGACGGCGGTGGACTTCGGCGCGGGGGTGACCGTCAACAGCTTCGCCGTCGACAACTCCACGCAGATAACGGCCAGCATCTCCGTCGGCCCCTCGGCCACGGTGGGGACCAGGGATGTCTCGGTGACCAATGCCGCCGGGACGGACACCCTCACCGCCGGCTTCACGGTCGACCAGGCCCCGCCGGCGATCGCCGCGGTGAGCCCCGGCCAGGGTATCCAGGGACAGACGGAGAACGTGACCATCACCGGAAGCGACCTGACGGGGGCGACCTCGGCGAGCTTGGGCGACGGCATCACCGTCAACAGCTTCTCCGTGGACGCCGACACGCAGATAACGGCCAACATCAGCATCGACGGGGCGGCCGCAGTGGGCTACCGGGATGTCTCGGTGGCCACGCCGGAGGGCACGGACACGGAGGTGAACGGCTTCATAGTCGTGGCAGTGCCCGCCCTGGTTTCGGTGGCCCCCACGGAGGCGGACCAGGGGCAGACCACGAGCGTCACCATTACCGGCACTGACCTTTATGGGGTGGCGACGGTGGGCTTCGGTGCGGACATCACCGTCAACAGCTTCACCGTCGACAACAACACCCAGATCACGGCCAGCATCTCCATTAGTGCCTCGGCCACGGTCGGGCCCAGGGATGTCTCGGTGGCCAATGCCGCCGGGACGGACACCCTGAGCGGCGGCTTCACGGTGGACCAGGCGCCGCCGGCGATAGACTCCGTGAGCCCCAACCAGGGCATCCAGGGACAAACGGAGAATGTGACCATCACCGGCCAGTACTTTACCGGCACGACCGCGGTCAGCTTCGGCGCGGGTATCACCACCGACAACTTCGCGGTGGACAGCGATACGCAGATAACGGCCTTCGTTACCGTCGGTGCGGCGGCGGCCGCCGGGTACCGGGACGTGTCGGTGACCACCGACGAAGGGACCGGCACGGCGGCCAATGGCTTTACGGTCATAGGCGTTCCCACGCTGGTCTCAGTCAGCCCCAGCCAGGCCGTACAGGGACAGGCCCTGAACGTGACCATCACCGGGGCCAACCTGATCGGGGCGACCGGTGTGAACTTCGGTTTGGGGGTTACCGTCAACAGCTCCACGGTGGTCAGCGCCAGCCAGATGACGGCCAGCATCACCGTCAGCGGGTCAGCCATGCCGGGCGCCAGGACCGTGGCGGTGACCAACGCCGCCGGCACGGGCGTTCTCAGCGGAGGCTTCACCATCAACCAGGCGCCGCCCACCGTCACCGGGGTCACCCCGCAGCAGGGGCAGTCAGGGCAGACGCTGACCGTCACGGTCTGGGGGACCTACCTCAGCGGCGCGACCGCGCTCAGCTTCGGCGCGGACGTGACGGTCGCCAGCTTCAACGTCAACAACTCGTCCCAGATCACGGCCAGCATCAGCATCGGCGGGTCGGCCGCATCGGGGCCCCGGGATGTCACCGTCACCACCCCGGGAGGCACGGCCACCCTGGCCAGCGGCTTCACCGTGGCCGGGTTGCCCGCCGTGGGGTCGGTCAGCCCGGGGCAGGCAGCCCAGGGGGAGACGCTGAGCGTTACCATAACCGGCAGCGGTTTCCTGGGGGCTACCGCGGTGAGCTTCGGCGAAGGGGTAGCCGTGGACAGCTTTGCCGTGGACAGCGCCACCCAGATCACGGCCGGCATCACGGTGGCCGCCTCTGCGGCGGCGGGCGTCCGGGACGTGAACGTCACCACGCCGGCGGGCAGCGGCAGCCTGACGGGCGGCTTCAACGTGGTCGAGGCATCCAGTGCCGATGGCGAGGTCACGCCGGCATCCGGAAGGCCGGGCGCCACAGTGGTGGTGGTCATTACCGGCAGCAGCTTCACGGGCGCCACCGCCCTGAGCTTCGGTGAGGGCGTGACGGTGGAGAGCTTCACCGTGGACAGCGACACGCAGATAACCGCTCACCTGGTGGTGGCGGACGACGCGGCTCCGGGCGATAGAAGCGTTGCGGTGACCACGCCGGAGGGGACCGTCACCCTGTCCGATGCGTTTGAGGTGCAGGCCCCCGAGGGAGAGCCGGGGGGAGGTGGGATCCCGGTGTTTGTGTGGCCCCTGATAGGCGTCCTGGTGGCGGCGGGCCTTGTCGCCCTGGGGCTGGTGATCAGGCGGCGCCATGAACAGCAGCCCGCCGGCTAGATCAGCGCCGTGGCCGCCCTGCGGCGTCCGGCGCTTCACCGGCGTCTGGCGCCGTGCGTTGAGGACTGCTCCGTCCTACGCGGGACCTGTTGTGGGTTGTCCGGGGCATCCGGTGTCCGCTGCGTCCGGAGACCAGCCTGGGAAGGCCGGCTGATACCATCGGATGCCGCAGACCCTGGGCTGGCTGTCATATTCGGACAGCGCTCTGCGCGCCTCCTGGCAGTAGACACACCGGCAGTTCTTGTGCGTGCGGTATATGGCCAGGGATTCCAACTGTGCTGCTGTCACACGTTGCTCCTGTAGTGGCGCCCGCCCCTGCATCCGGGCCGGAACGCGGCCTCCATGCCACCGCCCCTCTTACTAAAGGATGACGCGGGCGGGAGTGGCCGGCATCCGTTGATGTACTCGCCGGGGCCCGGAGATGGCCGTAGTTCCTCGGGTAAACGCCCGCGGCCGAAGCGGCTGCCCGGCACGACCTCCAGCTGGTCAGCCGGCCCAGATGGCGTCCACCACCTGGACCCTGGTGGCCTGCCACGCCGGTATGGCGGCGGAGAACAGAGATACGACGCAGAGCAGCGCGGCCGCGGTGAGCAGGTATGACACCTCCACCGGGAGGAGTATGTCGCCGAAGCTGACGTGCAGGGGGTGCTGCCTTTCCAGGGGCACGATGACGAACGCGAAGAGCACCAGGGCCATCAGGGTGCCCGCGGCGTACAGGAAGAGGGCGCGGAAGGTATAGGACAGGATGAGTGACCGGTCCGTGATCCCGATGCCGCGGAGGATGCCCATCTGCCGGCGCCTGTTGGCCAGGTCGATGTAGGTCACCATGGCTATGGTCAGGCCCGCCACCGCCAGGGCGATGACCTGGATGATGAAGTAGATGCTCCGCACGCTCTCCACCGTGGCCTGGACCATGCCCGCGACCTCCTCCCATGTCCCCACGGACAGGCCCTGCCGGAGGCCCTGGATCTGGCGGGCTATGGGTCCGAGCTCGCGCCCGCCCTCGGCGCGGACGCAGACCTGGTTGGCTGTGTCGGCGCTGCCGGGGCTGATGATGGCCAGCTCGCGCCGGGTGATGAAGGCCTTGATGTCGCTGTACGGCATCTCCGTCTGGAATATGCCCTTGACCGTGTATTCCCTGGCGGTGCCGCTGGCGAGCGTGACCGTTATCCTGTCCCCGGCATTGATGGTCCGGAGTGAGGCCCAGGATGAGTCGAACTCCCTGTCGGCCCCGGCCACACCGATGCCGAGGACGACCTGGCCCGTGTCCTCCGGCTCCAGGAAGCTGCCCTCTATGAGGTAGTCGGCGGTGGCAAAGACGCTCCGGTAGTCGTCCGGATCGGCGGCGGTGAGGGTGCTGGTGAACTGCCTTCCCTCGTGGCGGACCTGGTACCCTACCAGGGTCAGGGGCACGGCGGCCGCCACACCGTCCACGGCCTCTATCTGCGACACCAGCGCCCCGGCCTCCAGCAGATAGTCGGTGGTGCCGTCGGACTGGACCACAATGTCGCCGCTGAGGGTGGTCCTTACCTTGTGGTTGATGAGGTCCACCAGCCCGTCGATGAGGGCCGGGCCCAGGGCGATGTTGATGTACACCAGCACCATCACCGAAATGCTCAGGATGGAGACCCTGACGTGCCCCCTCCCGATGGCCCGTCCGGCCAGGAAGAAGGCGACCTTGAGCGAACGTCCCATGCTGGAGCTTCCGGTCAGCGCCCTGTCGGCGGCTGTTCCCTGGCCTTCAGGAAGATCAGCTCGTTGATCATGGGTACCGTGGCGTCCACCTTCCGGCCGAGGACCTCCAGGCTGGCTTCGCCGTCGCACACGTAGCGATTGTATGGCCTGATTCAGCCGGGGGTCAAGGCTGGCGGCGCGGGGTGACTCCGGGGCAGGCGGGCAGGCGGGTGTCAGTCGGGGACACCCGGGGAGGTGGTTTTCGGTCCGGACAGCGGTCGTCTAGGCCGGGCGCTGGTCGGAGCCATTTGGCGTGCGTTCCCTGGGGGCCCTCTCCGGGTCGGCGGAGAACTCGTGGAATAGCTCCATATCGGGGTATGGCGTGGGGAGGTCGATGGGCTTTGGCTGGATGGCCTTGCTGGTGCGCTCGAACTCGAGCATCTCCTCCAGCTTGGAGGCGGCGCGGTTGATCAGACTGACCAGCTCGGTCACCTCCCGCTCGCGGGCCTGCGCCCTGGCGATGGCCTCGTCTCTCTCAGCCTCAAGCTGCTTGATCCTGAGGGAGACTTCCTCCAGGACCTCCATTAGTGGTTTCTGCTGGCTCATAGGGCTCCTTTCCGCGGGAAGCGGCGAGTCGCTGCCGTCAGGGGTTCCGGCAAGAAAAAGGGAAAACGAAACCGACCTGGCAAAGGTCGGTTTCACTATTGGCTCCCCGCCATCCAAGTGACCATGTATGGGTGACGGTTCAACGCTACCTGGCTGGACGACTACGTGTTGACGTGGACCGCTGGACGCCTCCCCTCTGCTCTGCGCTCTAAGACATTCGTCGCTCCATGCCGGCGGAATCCCTCAGTATGGCGGGTCCGGGAGGGGCAGTGGAGCCGGAAAAGGGGGGGCAAGGAGCGGGCCCCCGGAGATCTCCGGGGGCCCGCTGGGGTCCTGATGGCGCTTCTGGCGCGGGACCTGGTCGCCGGCTACTTGCAGACGCCGTGGCTGAACAGGTCCGTGAACTCCGCGTCACTGTAGCCCAGGAGCTGGCAGATGACGTACTCGTTGTGCTCGCCCAGGCAGGGGGCGCCGCGCTGGGTGGTGCAGGGGGTCTCCGAGAGCCGGAACGGGAAGCTGATGACGGTGTGGGTGCCCATCTCCGAGTGGGGCACCGTCTGGTAGTTCTCCCGGTACCTGAGATGGGGCTCCTCCCACAGCTGCCGGAGGTCGTTGACTATCCCCGCCGGGACGCCGGCGGCCTGCAGCCTGGTCATGACCTCGGCGGCCGGCAGGCCCCGGGTCCAGGCCCCGACCAGCTTCTCGAGCTCGTCTTCGTTCTGCTTCCTGGCCGGGAGGGTGGCGAACCGCGGGTCGCCGGCCAGCTCGGGCCTCCCCATGACGCGGCAGAGGCTGTGCCACTCACTGTCGGAGGTCACGGCGATGGCGCACCAGCGGTCGTCGCCCTGGCAGGGGAAGGCCCCGTGCGGGGCGGCATGGGGCTGACGGTTGCCGGTCCGGCTCACCTCGCGCCTATTGACCGCGTAGTCCAGGTGCTGGGTCATCAGAATGCTGGTGCAGCACTCCACCATGGAGGCGTCCAGGTACTGGCCTCTCCCGGTCCTCTGGCGGTGCAGAATGGCCGCCAGGAGGTAGTTGGTGAAGATGCTGCTGGCCGTGAGATCGGCGTAGGTGGACCGGCAGAACATAAGGGGGCCCCTGTCCGGCCATCCCACCAGGCCTATCATCCCGGCCTGGCCGATCACCTGGGTGCCGTAGGCCGGATGCTTGGCCCACGGACCCTCGGTCCCCTGATTGGTGAGGCGGGCCAGGATGATGTCGGGGTTGGTCTTGATGAGGTCGTCGTAGCCGAAGCCCCACTTCTCCAGGACCCCCGGGGTGCGGCTGTCGACAATGACGTCGGCCCAGGCGACCAGCTTCCGGGCGATGCCGGCGTAACGCGGGTCACGCATATTGAGGGCCAGGCCGAGCTTGCCGGCCTCGAAGTTGGCGAACATGCTGCTGCGGTTGATCCCGGGCTTCTTCGCCTTGTAGGGGGGGGTGACCCGGTATATGTCCATCTTCGATTCGGACTCGACGTGGATCACGGTCGCGCCCTGGTCCGCCAGCAGGCGGGCGGCCAGGGGGCCGGCCATGGCCTGGGTGAAATCGAGGACCTTGAGGCCGGCCAGGGCCCCCCCGGCTGCCGCCGGGGCGCCGGCAGACCGGTCGCCGGGGACGGGCTCCGCCGCCTGCTTCCCGTCTGCGCTGGGCATCAGGTTCGGGAGCTCCTGGGTGTGCTCGTCGAGCAGGGGCGCCCGCACGAAGCCGTTGCGCGGGAACCCCGTGGAGATGACGCTGGAGCCGGCATAGGGTATGGTGGCTCCCAGCTCCGGGTGGCTCACCGCGGCCCAGAACTTTCGGACCTCCAGCTGCGGGCTCTCCAGCAGGTCGGCGCTGTTGCAGCACGGGGCCATCAGGACGCCCTTCTCCACTGCGAACTGCTGCAGCTCAGCCTTGGTGTGGGCCATGAAGAACCGGTCAAAGGCATCGCAGATCTCCTTCACCAGCTGGGGTGTGGCAGTGAGCAGGTCGAGCTCCTCCCACTTCATCCCTTGAAGGACGGGCTCGTGCATGCCCTCGGACTCCATCCGTTCTTGCAGCGCCCGATTGGAGTTGGCGCCGTGGGCCCCTCCGTAGAGGAAGAAGCAGACATGGCCGTCCCGGCAGGGGCTGATGAAGCTGCGCACCACGCCGTTGGCGGCCCGGTAGTGGTTGCCCTCGCGGGCCCCTTCCACCGTATTGTACTCGGGCCAGTAGTCCACATCCGGTATGAGGGAGGCCACGCTCTGCATGGCGCAGGCGTCCACATACTGGCCGCGCCCGGTGTTCTCCCGGTGACAGAGAGCCAGGAGTATCCCCTGCGCCGCATGGGCGCAGGTTAGCGGGAAGGCCAGGGGCACGCTGGTATTCAGCGGCGCGCGGTCGGGCTCGCCGTTCATGCCCATGAACCCGCCCAGCGCGCTGACCACGATGTCCGGTCCCTTGAAGTCCCGGTAGGGCCCGTCCTGCCCAAAGGGCGTTATGGAGCACATAACCAGGCGGGGACTCACCTGCCGCAAGGCAGAGTAGCCCAGGCCGAGGGTGTCCAGGTAGCCGGGGGCAAAGGACTCAATGACGACATCGGCCTTCTTCACCATGTCCCTGAGGGTCGCCTGGCCTTGTGCGGTCTCGATGTCCAGGGTGATGCTCTTCTTGCCCCTGTTGTTGGCAAACCAGGAAAGGCTCTTGTTTGGGTCAGGCGTATCGTGGTAGAAGGGGCCGGTGTGGCGGGCTGGGTCTCCTCCGGGTCTCTCGATCTTCACCACCCGGCAGCCGAGGTCGGCCAGTATCCGGCCGCAGGGCTGCCCCTGGGCATTGGTCAGGTCCAGCACTGTGTAGTCACTCAAGATCATCCCCATCTCCTTCATCGTCGTCTTGACGGGGCCGGCGGACCCCGCCTTCTACGGGCCTGGGATATCACAATGATATCACACCGATATCAGGCCATCTACGGAAAAGCCTACCATTCGCCACGTAGCTAGTCAAGGCGCCGCCCCGCAGGCCGCCCTGGCCAGAGCCCGTAGATCGGCGCACCCCGCAGGGTCCGGCCCCCAACATCGTGGTATAATGCGGTCACCCCTGTTACGCGGAAGCGGCCCGTCGGGACGGGCGCTTCGGAGGCAGGGAGAAGTCCGTACCGGAGGATAGCCCAGATGTACGCAGTCGCCTTCAACGGCAGCCCCAGGCCCAAAGGCACCACCGCCGCCCTCCTCGGCAAAGCCCTGGAGGGGGCCGCCTCGCAGGGGGCAAAGACGGAGTTGGTCCATCTGAATCAGTTGAGCATGAAGGGCTGCCAGGCCTGCTTCTCCTGCAAGAAGCGCGGCGGCAAGAGCTACGGGAAGTGCGCCGTCAAGGATGGCATGACTGCGCAGTACGCCAAGATCGAGCAGGCGGACGCGGTCTTCGTAGGGTCACCCATTTACTTCGGCACCCTGAGCGCGTCCACCAAGATGTTCATCGAGCGCCTGTTTCCCTATTTCACCTACAAGGACTACTCGTCATTGCTCCCCAGTAAGGTCCCGGTGGGGCTGATATGCACCCTGGGCGCGGACGATCGCGTTGAGCCCGGGTTTCGCCCGGCCATGCAGTTCGACCAGGTCATGCTGTCGATGCTGCTGGGGCCCGCCGAGCTTCTGGTCAGCACCAACACCATGCACGTCGAGGACTACTCCCAGATCGTCGCCGATTCTCTGATGCCGGGCGTGGAGGGCAAGCTGGAGCATCGCCGGACCGTGTTCCCCCTGGACTGCCAGAAGGCCTTCGAGATGGGGGCCAGGCTGGCGGGGCGTGGTCTGTGACAGTTCTGTTACTGCTCACCTGCCGGAAGAGACGCCGCTGTTACCGGCCGGCCTGACAATAGGTCCGCGGGCATCACCGCCCAGCTCCGTATGGAGGACGCTTGTGACAGCGGTAACCGTTGGGAAGCACGGGGGTTGCATATCCTGCCGTTTCCGGCTGGACTACACTCTGCTCGCAGACGGGTACCCCGACAGCTGCCGGGTGGTCATAGACTGCGCCAGGCTGGGACGCACCAATGACAGGCTGCACTGCCTGGAGTATGAAGAGGGGTGCGGCAGCCCCAACTAGCTGGAGCCGTGGGGGCGGGTCAGACAGTCCCGGTGTCCCCAGGAACCTCCAGTGATCCCTTCTCAGTGAGCCGGCGCATTGCCAGCTCCAGCGGGGTGAGGTTGATCCGCTCCTTGAACTCCTCTTCCGTTTCGTAGCCCCAGGGGACGGGTATCTCCTCATTGGAGCCTATGAAGCCCCCGCTCGCCAGCTTGTCCAGGATCTCCGCGGAGCTGTTCCCCAGCTTGATCACCAGCCTCCGTTTCAGAGGGAAGAGGTCGCCGGGGACTATGGTGGGGACGTTGGGACGGTAGACGTCAAGCTCGGTCTCCGCCCCTCTGACCTTCTGCTCGTTTACGATGAACCCGTAGTGCGGCGTGGTGTCGGAGAGCCAGAACTTGCAGGGCGCCAGCTTCTTCAGGTCCTCCAGGGATATGATCTTGCGGTCGCTCCGGGCCATGAGCGAGCCAAAGAACGGTATCTTGCCCACGGTGTTCCGCTTGATGGTCTGCCATACGCCCTTCTGCTTGTCGCCGTGGTACACCTCTACTATCCCCAGGATGATGACCAGGACCAGGACGAACAGAATCCCCGTTCCCCACGCCAGGTACCTCTCCGGGATGAACAGTGACAGGACCTTGCCTCCGAGGGAGTTGACGGCATTCATCACCTGGTACAGCATCCAGGCTATGATGAGAATCGGCGCGGCGATGATCACGCCCCTCCACAGGATCCTGCCGATATGGAACGCACCGATGGCCCGCCTGATTGGCCTGGTTATCCTGGTCATGGCTCACCCCTCCAACGGCGCGCCGTTGCCGCGCCACGGACCCCTTTGTGCTGCCGCTATGGACGACCGTCCTCGCATTGGCAGCAGGTCTGCCTGGCGGCCAGGGCGGTCACCCAAACCTCATTGTCTGGGGGGGCACGGGCCCCGCGAAGTACCGAGTGGGTACAAGTGGTGAGCCAAGTGGCACCACTCCGGGCGTGATGCCGGTCACAGACCGGGACGGTGATGCGCCTATTATGATCAACATAGTCTAGTACAGGAGGCGGGAGAACCATGAGGCGTTGGGGAAGATTCATCGGCGTAGCCATAATCGGGTTGGTCCCACTGACGGGGAGGTCGTCATGAAGGTTCGGGTGGACAGGGAGCGGTGCCGGGGGTTGGGCAACTGCGTAGTCCTGGCGCCAGGCGTGTTCCGGCTTGATGAAACGAACAAGGCTGTGGTGACCGGTGCTGCCTCTGTGGACGACGAGAGATTGCTCGAGGCTGCGGAGAGCTGCCCGGAGAACGCCATAATCCTGGAGGACGACGACGGGAGACAGGTCTACCCTTGACCGTGGCCGCCCTTATGCCACCCGGAAGGACCAGGCGGTGGTCCAGGCGCTCTTGTTCCCGGACGCATCCACCGCTCTCACTCTCCAGTAGTACGTCCCGTGGGAAAGCGACGTGGAAACGGTGTAGTACGAGTAGCTGACCCACGTCTTGTTCACCGACGGCGACGAGAAGTCGGCGTTGTTGTCCACCTGCAGCTGGTAGTGCACGGTCGAGGAAGCGGTCACCTTGCTCCAGTCCAGGTAGGGGGTGTGGTCGGTGATCACCGCCCCCTTCGATGGGGATACCAGGGTGGGGACGGCCGGGGCCACGGTGGCCACGGTGAAAGACCAGGGCTCCGTCCAGGCGCTCATCTTGCTGTTGGCGTCCACTGACCTCACTCTCCAGTAGTAGGTGCCCTTGGAGAGCGATGTGGTCACCGTGTAGTAGGAGTAGCTCACCCATGTCTTGCTCACCGCCGGAGACGAGAAGTCCGCGTTGTTGTCCACCTGGAGGCGGTAGTGCACCGTGGTCGATGCCGTCACCTTGGTCCAGTCCAGGTAGGGAGTCCGGTCACCGGTGACTGCCCCGTTGGCGGGAGACACCAGCGCGGGTGCGGCCAGGGCCGGCTTCTCGTTCACCGTCTGGCCGCCGGGAAGGGTGCCGGTGCTGCCGCTGTGGCTGACGCTGCCGCTGTAGGCGGCGCTGATGGTGTGGCTGCCCACGGACATGCTCGAAGTAGCACTGCTGGTGGCCTTGCCGCCCGACAGGGTCACCGGGCCGCCGAAGGCGGTGCCGTCTATGCGGAACTGCACCGTGCCGGCAGCCGTGCCCGGGGTGACGGTAGCGGTGAAGGTCACCGACTGGCCGGAGACCGAGGGGTTGCCGGACGAGCTCACCGTTGTGGCAGTGGGAGTCAGCGGCGGGGTGGCGCTGACCGTGGCGCTGGCGGTGTTGAA